>JAUWXU010000104.1 GCA_030616145.1 Candidatus Omnitrophota bacterium
ATTCCTCTGTTTGGAAATTATTACCTCGGTCAATCCCTTATTTTCTTCTGTAGGCTGATAATACTCTTCCCGTAATAAAAGTAAAACTACATCGGCATCCTGCTCAAGTGCTCCGGATTCCCTAAGATCAGACAATTGCGGCCGATGATCTACCCTTGCCTCAACGGCCCGCGAAAGCTGGCTAACCGCTATCAATGGAACATTCAACTCTCTTGCCAATGCCTTTAAAGACCTGGAAATATCTGAGATTTCCTGCTGCCTACTTTCACTTCTTTTGGGCCCCTGCATTAGTTGTAGATAGTCAAGAATTATCAATTTAATATCGTGTTGTGCCTTCAATCTCCTGGCCTTTGCCCGAAGTTCCAAAACAGAAATTCCTGGTGTATCATCAACAAATATGGGGGCTTCACTAAGTTTGCCGGCGGCGTTAGTAAGCTTTGGCCAATCCGATTGAGAAAGATAACCGGTGCGTACATTATGGGCATTGATTCGGGCATGAGAACATAACATCCGCTGCACTAACTGTTCCTTGCTCATCTCTAAACTAAATATAGCTACTGGTTTCTTTTCGACTATGCCAACATGTTCAGCAATACAGCAAGTAAAAGAACTTTTACCCATTGATGGCCGGCCAGCAACTATTATCAGATCAGAAGCTTGTAATCCTGCAGTTCTAATATCAAGGGATTGAAATCCGGTAGCAATGCCAGTTATGTTCTCTTTCTTCTGATACAGTTTATCAATGGCCTCAATGCTGTCTTTAATAATATCTTTAAACGGAATAAATTTGCCTTCAATTTTACGCTGGGCAATATCAAAAATGATCTTTTCCGCCTTATCCAGCAGCACATCTACATCGCGGGTAAGGCCATAGCTTTCCGTCACCAGTTGAGTGCAGGCACTGATTAAATTTCTTAAGATAGCTTTTTCTCTGACTATCTTGGCATAATAAACTACATTGGCTGCGGTAGGGACACTATTAACCAACGCAGTAAGGTACGATGCCCCGTCTATCCGATCCAACAAACTCTCTTTTTTTAATTTTTCGGTCAGGGTAATCAGGTCAACACCCCGGCCATCTTCATATAATTTAATAATGGCTGAAAATATTTTCTGGTGGCTCTCTCTGTAAAAATGGGAACTATCCAGCAATTCAACGGTCCTGGATATGGCCTCTTCTTCTATCAGCATAGAGCCAAGAACACTCATTTCAGCTTCGAGGTTCTGGGGAGGAATCTTATCAACTATTAAATCAGATATGTTTTGCAAGGCTCCTACCTCGTTTGCGTTGTGCGTTAATTGCCATAAAATGCCACTCACGAATTTGGTTAATTAAAAGTTACTCACCAATTAATCACTCACCACTCACCAATTAGTTGTGCGCTTGTGCTCTTTTTATTCCTTAATAACCCAGACCTTAATCTTCCGACTGACCTCGGGATGCAACTTAATAAAAACCGTATAGACACCTAATTTATTAATCGGGCTGGGGATAGTAATCTTTTTCTTATCAATCACAATACCTTCTGCTTTTTCAAGTGCTTCAGCAATATGTCCGTTCGTTACGCTGCCAAAGAGCTTATCATCTTCGCCGGACGGCATAGAAATGGTACAAGAAATGGCTGATAGTCTCTCTGCCAGCTCAACGGCCTTCGTTTTCTCATTTTTTTCTTTGGCAGACTTACTCTCCTTTTTCTGCTGAATAATGTTCAGATTGTGGGGTGTGGCCTCCAGGGCAAGATTCTTAGGAATGAGAAAATTTCTGGCGTAACCGTCTTTTACTTTTAACTGATCGCCGGATTTTCCTAATTGTTCTATATCCTTTATCAATATAATTTCCATATTCGTTAATTTTCCTTTACTGCTATTCAGCTATATAAGGCAAGAGGGCAATATATCTTGCCCTCTTAATTGCAATAGTCAATCGCCGCTGGTGTTTGGCACAATTACCTGATATTCTTCTTGGTATAATTTTACCTCTTTCAGTAATAAATTTCCTGAGCTTCATTACATCTTTGTAATCA
>JAUWXU010000064.1 GCA_030616145.1 Candidatus Omnitrophota bacterium
TTGTAATACGATAATTGATAAAGGCCAGGACATAACCTATTATGCGCCACTGCATCGCGACGAACATTCGGTAGAGGTTGAGATACCCTTTTTGCAGGTGGCATTGGAAGATTTTTCCCTGGTTCCGATTGTTATGGGTGAGCTTTCATTAGAGGCCTGTCAGAAATTGGCGAATGCCTTAATTGAGGCATGTAAAGGAAAAGATGTCTTGTTTATTGCCTCCAGCGATATGTCACATTTTTATGAATACTCTGTTGCTAATCTTATCGATGAAAAGGCAAACAGGATTATTGAAGAATTTTCCCCATCCAAACTTTGGGATAACTTAGCCAGTGGTGATGTAGAGATGTGTGGCGGAGCGCCAGTGGTAACCGTGATGATGGTAGCTAAGGGGTTTGGCGCTGATAAAGCAAAGGTGCTTAAATATGCTAATTCCGGAGATGTAACCGGGGATAAATCACGGGTAGTTGGTTATTCAGCTGTTGCCTTCTTTGCAGCCGCAGAGGAGGGCAGAGGTCGCCGAGAAGAAAATGCAACCAAAGATTCAGAGGCCAATTCTACAGCAGAAGATGCAGGTTATTTGAGTGAGGAGGCCAAAAAAGAATTTTTAAAGATTGCCCGAGAGACCATAGTTAGTTTATTTGATTCAGGTAGGATTCCAAAATTTGAAGTGAAAAATGAGGAGTTGAAACGAGAAGGTGGTGCCTTTGTTACCCTGAGGAACTCCGGCCGCCTGCGAGGTTGTATTGGCAATTTCAAGTCTGATCAGCCATTATATATAACAGTTTCCCGAATGGCTGTTCAGGCGACGCGCGATTACCGCTTCACCCTTTCGCCGGTGACTAAGCAGGAATTGGCCGATATTGATATAGAGATATCTGTCCTTTCTCCTTTAAGAAAGATAAAAAGTGTTGATGAAATCGAGATGGGCAAACACGGCATCTATATTATTAGGGGACGTCATAATGGTTGTTTTCTTCCCCAGGTAGCTGATCAGGCCGGATGGACCAGAAGAGAGTTTTTAGAACACTGCTGTTCAGACAAGGCAGGGCTTTCCCCGGATGCCTGGAAAGAAAAAGGGACCGAAATATTCATATTTACTGCCGAGGTGTTCGGCGAATAACGCTAATTTGCGCAATACGCACGACGAAGACGAGAATTAGTGTCTAACCTATTATGAGACAACAGCGCAGAGAGAAGATAGCCGAGACAATCCGGCAGGAAATATGCGATATCATCCAGAAGGGAAGTAAAGATCCCCGGATTGGTTTTGTTACGATTACCAGCGTTGTGGTAAGCGGTGATGCGAGATACGCGGATGTTTATTTCACTGTGCTGGGGAAAGACAAGGAAAGGCTGAGCAGCGAGATAGCCCTTCGAAATTCGGCAGGTTACTTGCGCAGAGAAATTGGCCAAAGGCTAAGCCTGCGTTTTATGCCGGAGCTCAGATTTAAGTATGATAAATCCATAGAATATAGCAGCCACATAGATGATGTATTAGAGAAGTTGAAAAAGGAAGGCGGAAAGGGAGATGCTACAGAGGGGGGCCTGTAGTATTGAACTGAAGAAATGACTACAAATATAAATGAGATTGTTGGGGTAATAAATAAACATGACAGTTTTCTTATTGCTTCTCATATCAATCCCGACGGAGATGCAGTCGGAAGTCAATTTGCCTTAAAGTCCCTTTTAGAACATAAAAAAAAGAAGGTAGTTATAGTTAATGCTGAGCCAGTCCCTTTTACTTATAGTTTTCTTGGAAAGTGGATATGCCCCGGCGAGCTAAAATCAAAACCGAATTTTGAGGTTGCTATTATCCTAGATTCTGCTGATCTAAAGCGGTTGGGGAAAACAGTCCCACCTTTATTATCGGATAAAATATTGATTAATATTGATCATCACGTCAGCAATGGAAGATTTGGCCGGATAAACTGGATAGACTCCGAGGCTTCAGCAACAGGCGAGATGATTTATCATCTGTATAAGAAAATGGATTGTAAGATTTCCAAAGATGGTGCCCTGGCGCTATATGTGGCCATCCTAACCGATACAGGGTTATTCAGATACACTAATACAGATAGTACTACTCACGATATAGCCAGCGAGTTACTTAAAATCGGAATAGAACCCCAGTGGGTTGCCGAGAGGATTTACGGGATTAATTCTTTAGCCAGTATGAAATTGTTGGCCCTGGCGCTTTCTACCATAAAGGTGAGTGATGACGGCCGCATCGGCTGGTTGTACGTGAGGAGTGATATGTTGAAAAAGACTGGCGCTTCATTTCAGGATACCAAGGATTTTGTAAATTATGTTCGCTCGATTCGCGGGCTGGAAGTGGCCATTTTTTTTAGTGAGACCGAAACCAAAGATGAAATCAAGCTAAGTCTTAGATCAAAGGGCAAAACGGATGTTAATGCCATAGCTAGAAATTTTCAGGGAGGGGGACATCCTCAGGCAAGCGGTTGCCGGATCAAAGGCAAGCTGGATGAAGTTATTCCTATGGTGATAGCTGGGGTGCAAAAGGTCTTAAGGTAAAATTGGGAAAAACTAGATACTAGATGCTAGATAGATACAAGTCAATTTTCCCGTCATTGGAGGAGTCCTGAGCTTGATGAACGATAATAGTATAAACGGAATATTGGTTGTTAATAAGCCTTCTGGAATTACCAGCCATGATGTAGTTGACTTCGTCAGAAAAAGGTTTAAGATTAAAAAGGTAGGTCATGCCGGCACACTTGACCCTCTGGCCACCGGTGTTTTAGTTATGCTGTTAGGTAAGGCGACAAAGATGTCCAGCCAGATAATGAAAGATAACAAAGAGTATAGAGTAACCCTTAAGCTGGGTGTTACAACTGATTCAGGAGATGCTGCCGGCAAGATTATTTATACCTCAGACAGCTTTGAGGTAAAAAGAAAAAATTTTGAGAAAATTATTAAAACCAAATTTCTCGGTGCAATCGAACAGATACCTCCAATGGTTTCGGCATTGAAACATAAAGGAAAGCGGCTTTATGAGCTTGCCCGTCGACAGATAGAAATTGTCCGCCAACCCCGTCCAATCCATATTTATGATATAGAAATTGAAAAATTCAACCCTCCGCTTATTGATCTCCGTGTGGTAAGTTCCAAAGGCACTTATATCAGAACGCTTTGTGCCGATATCGGCAATGTCCTGGGGTGCGGAGGGCATGCCGCTAAGATGTGCCGGCTTAAGAGCGGACCCTATTTGCTCGAGGACAGTATTACAATAGATGAATTGAGAAAGATGACAGGGAATGATCTAAAAAAGGTGATTAAGAGAACCGATGGAAGTTATTTACGGCTTAGAAAAGACAGGTAGGAAGTTTGAAAATTCTTTAATCACTATCGGCACATTTGACGGGGTTCATATCGGCCACCAGAGGATTATCAACGAGTTAATTAAACGCAGTAACCAAACCGGCGGAACCAGCACTGTTTTAACGTTTAATCTTCATCCTCTCAGGGTGATAACCCCGGGCAGCACTCCTCCCCTTTTAAGCTCTGCGAATCACAAGATAAGGATCCTGAATAAATTAGGTCTTGCCCGATGTATCTTAATCGATTTCAATAGAGATTTTTTTACCCTTGAGCCGGCAGATTTTGTCAAGCAGATATTGGTTGATACCCTGGGTGTTAGCGAACTGTTTTTAGGAAATAATTATCGTTTTGGAAAAGACCGCTCAGGTGATATTAAGTTGATGGAAGAGTTGGCTGATAAATATTCTTTTCAGTTGCACAGAATAAAATTGGTCAGGGTAGGCAGATATGTTGTCAGCAGCAGCTTGATCCGTTCGCTGGTATTACATGGCAAACTGAAGGAGGCATCAAGATTTTTGGGCCGTCCATTTTCTATCCTCGGGCGGGTCGTAAAAGGGAGTGAGCGTGGACGTCTGTTAGGATATCCGACCGCTAATATTATTCCCTACCATGAGGTTATTCCTCCCAGTGGCGTGTATGCAGTTAGAGTAAAACTGGATGATAGCTTTCATCAGGCAATAGTTAATATCGGATTTCGGCCTACATTTGCCTTTGCTGTTAAAGGTAATGCTGGCCCGATAATTGAGGTTCACATCTTTGATTTTAGTAAGTCAATATACGGTAGTGAGCCGGAAATTATCTTTATCGATAAAATACGCAATGAAAAGAAATTTGGCAACAAGGAAGAATTGATTGAACAGATCAAGATTGATCAAGAAAAGGCCAAGAACATACTTGCCTGAAGACTTCTTTACAGAATGTTTGAAATATGATAGACTATTTAATTACAGTAGGTTATGGAATGGATGCAGCAGGAAGAACTTGAGATACGATTAATTTGAGGAGTTTTAAAATGAAACTGAACAAAGAGGAAAAGGGCAAGGTAATGCAAAATTACAAAATCCATGACAAAGACAC
>JAUWXU010000105.1 GCA_030616145.1 Candidatus Omnitrophota bacterium
GATACTGGTCTCTGCCTGCCCGCCATCGGCTTCGCCTTCAGGCGAGGCGGGCGGGGATGCTGGATAAGACAAGTAATCGTTCTTTCTTATTTATCCAGCATCAAGCATCCGGCATCACTTCGCCTCAAGCAATGGCATTATGATTCTCCTTCACTCGTCGGTTTGAGGCAAAGCTTCGCTAGTTATTGGTAGCTGGTATAGTAAGCTAAATGTACTTTTAGGTCAAGTTAATGTTTTTAATTCTATTAGAAGGTAACTTCTCAAAAGTTCGGGTATTAATGGCTGGATTCCCGCCTTCGCGGGAATGACAGGGGAGTATAAGTGTTTGTCATTCCTGCGAAAGCAGGAATCTATAGGTCTGAAGTAATGTCCAGTTTACCCGAACTTATTGAGAATTTACTTTAGAATTTTACCCTGTGGAATATAGTATGGATCATTGTCAAAGACTAGATGTAGTAATTATTCCACGGGGTGAATCAGATAGTCTGGTTTTTCTGTTTAGGGGCTAAATTATTAATTGACAGTTTTAAAATAAACTATTAATAAAGAAGTTTAATTATTTCAAGGAAGAATAAAAGTCTTATCTCTGAAATCCATATTGGTTTAAAGAGTGCTGCCTAATTATGGCTACTAAATCAAAGAGAGGTTATATAAAGATAGAAACAGAATTGTGCAAGGGTTGCTATCTGTGTGAATCTGTGTGTCCACACGATCTGATTTTTGTTTCCGACAGGTTGAATCAGAAGGGTTATTATCCTGCTATCTATAGCGAAGAAGGTGTAGGGATTGAAAAACATGTGTGCAAAGGTTGCGCCCTTTGTGCCATAGTATGTCCTGATATAGCTATTGAGGTATATCGTGAGTGAAAAAATGTTATTGCGGGGTAGTCATGTTATTGCTGAGGCAACAATCAGGGCCGGCTGCCGCTTTTATTTTGGTTACCCTATAACCCCACAAAATGAAATAACCGAATATATGGCAAATGCGCTGGCCTCTCTTCCCGATGGTGTCTTTATTCAGGCAGAGAGCGAATTGGCTGCCATTAACATGGTTATCGGTGTTTCGATGGCAGGTAAAAGGGTCATGACCTCCTCCTCCAGTCCTGGGATAAGCCTGAAACAGGAAGGGATTTCCTATTTATCCGGTCAGGAGCTTCCCGCAGTTATCATTAATACCATGAGGGGTGGACCGGGGTTGGGGAATATCGCACCGGCCCAGGGAGATTATTTACAGGCCACAAAGGGCGGCGGTCATGGGGATTACCGGACCATTGTCTTAGCTCCTGGATCTGGTCAGGAACTGGCTGATCTTACAAGAATGGCCTTTGAATACGCTGACGGATACCGGATTCCTGTCATAATTTTAGGAGACGGAATGATGGGTCAGATGATGGAGCCAGTTGAATTTCCAGATCCTATTGATCCATCCTCTCTTCCAATAAAAACGTGCGTTCTTGATGGCGCAAAGGGTAGGCCTAGTAGGATTATTAAATCTCTTCTCCTTGATACATCCGCCATGGAGGAACACAACTGGAAATTGTTTAGAAAATACGAAATGATAGAGAGAGAGATACCTCAGGTGGAACTGTTCTTAACTGATGATGCTCGCTTGGTAGTCATTGCCTATGGAATTGCCAGCAGGATAGCAAAGGGCGCAATCAAAAGGGTGAGGGAGATGGGCCTTAAGGTAGGTCTTATAAGGCCTAAGACACTCTGGCCATTTCCTAAAAGGTTTTTACTTGAGATGAGTCGGGTTGTAACTGATTTCCTCGTCTTTGAGATGAGTACCGGTCAGATGCTAGAGGATGTTAAGTTATCGTTAGAAGGCAGGAGAAGGATCCATTTTTATGGTAGGCCTGGGGGGGTAATATCTACGCCTGATGAAATTGCCAAGGTTATCAATAAAATATATTTCAAGGAGGGACTTTCAACAGAGTAGTGTCTTGGTCAACGGACGCTGGTTGAAATAGAGGGATTGATGAAAAGGATTTTT
>JAUWXU010000102.1 GCA_030616145.1 Candidatus Omnitrophota bacterium
CCAGGCCCATCGGACCACGGGCATGAATCTTATCAGTGGATATACCTATCTCTGCCCCCATTCCAAATTCACCGCCGTCAGTAAACGTGTGGATGCGTTGAGATAAACGGCTGCACTGTCCACTTTTTTCAAAAAACCAAAGGCGGCTTTTAAATCGGTGGTAATAATGGCGTCGGAATGGCCCGAACCAAAACGAGCAATATGTCTTCTCGCCTCCTGCAAAGAAGAGACAACTTTAACTGACAGCACTAAATCAAGATATTCTGTCTTCCAGTCTTTCTCGCTAGCCGGCTTTACTCCCTTAACAATCCTTCGGACAACCGGGCAGCCCCGGATCTCAACTCCCGCCTTTTGAAACTCCTTAAGCATAACCGGCAGAAAACGCCGGGCAACAGAGTTGTGAACCAATAAGGTCTCCATTGCATTGCAGACCGCCGGCCGCTGGCATTTTGCATTAAAGCATACCTTTTCTGCTATACTCAGGTCTGCCTTTTTATCCACATAGATATGACAAATTCCCTTGTAGTGTTTAATTACAGGAATTCGTGACAGGCGGCTTACCTGCTTAATTAAACCTTCTCCGCCTCTGGGAATAACCAAGTCAATATATTCATTCATCCGCAGAAGTATATCTACGGCCCTGTGTGAAGTGGTCTGGATAAACGAAAGACATCCTTCAGGCAGACCATTCAAGCGACAGGCCTTAACTAATACCCTCCAGAGAGCAGTATTAGAATAAATTGCCTCTTTCCCACCGCGCAGGATTATACTATTACCTGACTTTAAACAAAGTGCACTGCATTCTGAAGTTACGTCTGGCCGTGACTCATAAATGATAGCAATAACGCCCAATGGCACTCTTACCTTCCCAATAATCAAGCCATTAGGTCTCTTCCATAGATTTATCATCCGGCCTACTGGGTCCTTCAGACCAACTACCCGGTCTATAGAACGACCCATTTTCAAAATACGCGCTTTATTCAGCATCAATCTGTCAATAAAGGCAGGAGAAAGGCCCTTCTTTTCTGCCAGAAAGAGGTCCTTCTGGTTGGCTGCTACGAGCACTTTTATATTTTTTCTCAATGCCCGAGCCATTGCCCGCAATGCCTTGTTTTTAGCCTGCGCGGACAGACCGGCCAGAATATAAGATGCCTTTTTTGCCTGCCGGGCTATTCTTAAAATATCTTTCTGTATTGACATCATTCCTTCGTAATGGTTTCTTCGTCTTGCCTATTGCCTATCTTTTCGCCCTCTCCCCATAGGAAAGAGGGTTGGGATGAGGAGAGATTAAAGCCTTTACGCAATACGCACAACGCACAACGAAGAGGTTTTTTTCTCAGACTATCACCAAGTTATCCCGATGAACAGCCTCATCATAAAACTTATAGCCCAATCTTGACTTAATCTGCGATGTCTTAAGGCCTTTAATCTTGGAAAGTTCTTCCCGGGAATAATTCACTACCCCCCTGGCAAATTCCCGTCCCTGCTCATTTAAAATCTTGACTATATCACCTGTCTTAAAATTACCCTTGACCTCTACAATACCGCTGGCCAATAAACTTTTGCCTCGCTGGACCAAGGCCTCTCTGGCACCATCATCAACTTTAATTTCGCCCCTGGATATAGCTGAATAGGCAATCCATCTTTTTCTGGCAACCATCTTATCCTTTGCTGCCAAAAATAGCGTGCCTGTCCTATCGCCATTAAATATTCTCAACAAGACATCCTTGCTTCTGCCGTTGGCAATAATCATCGGAATACCTGAGGTGGTAACCGTCCTTGCCGCCTGGAGTTTTGCCTTCATTCCGCCCACGCCTAGCGCAGGAGCTGAACCCATCGCCAACTTTTCAATCCGGGGACCAATACTTTCGACCATACTTACGACTTTGTTCGGAGTATCTCTATCAACATATAAACCGTTTATATCGGAAAGGATAATTAATAAATCGGCATCTATCAAAGTAGTGACAAGGCTGGCCAGGGTATCATTATCTCCGAATTTTATTTCATCTACCGATACCGAATCGTTTTCATTGATGATCGGAATGACC
>JAUWXU010000106.1 GCA_030616145.1 Candidatus Omnitrophota bacterium
CCAGCCCGCAACATAAGTTTATGGCTGATGACCTCGGCATCAGAAGGAGTCTCTTTTAAAGTAGGTATAAATGCCTGCGACCATTTCATAACTTTACTCCACTCAGAACAACCAGAAACTAGAGTATCCTTTTACGTTAAAGCTTCGGAGGACAGACAGTACTTCTGGTTTCTTTAAAAATTTCTTTTACCAGCTCTTCCACCAAAGTTTCTTCCTTGACCTCTTTGATCCTCTTTCCTTTTCTAAAGATAATTCCCCTCTTTTTCCCCCCGGCCAATCCAACATCCGCATCTCGGGCTTCACCGGGACCATTGACTGCACAACCCATTATCGCTACCTTTATTGGCCTAACCCTGGTCAATCTCCCCTTACACCTCGTAGGTGTAAGTGTAGGCGTTCCGAGCCTTTTTTTCACTTCTTCCACTATCCTTGCCAGATCTATTTCGCACCTGCTGCAAGTCGGACAGGAGATTATCTCAAAAGGCTCTTTCTGTAATCCCAACGAGAACAAAATCTGTTTTGCTACCCTTACCTCTTCAAGCGAATTTCCAGTCAGGGAAACCCTGATGGTATCGCCCAACCCATCGGCTAATAACGCCCCAATGCCAATGGCTGATTTTACAACACCAGCAAGAGCATTTCCCGCAGCAGTAACCCCCAGATGAAACGGATAATCACAAACCCTGGCCATCAAGCGATAGGCATAAACTGTAGTCAATACATCCGATGATTTAAGGGAAATGATTATTTCCCGAAAATTTAATTTTTCAAATATTTTTAGATAATCTAATGCGCTCTGCACCATTGCCGACGCCCGCGATTTGGCCTCAGATGCCCCTTGTCTGACGGAATTAGGCACTAAACGACGTCTAATAAGCGAGCCTGAATTCACTCCAATTCTAACCGGAATGCGAAATCTTTTTGCCATCCTGACTACTTCTTGCACCTCAGGGATTTTTGTAATGTTACCGGGATTTAATCTTATAGCATCAGCGCCATTATCGATCGCGGCTACAGCAAGTTTCCAGTTGAAATGGATATCTGCTACCAGCGGAATCTTTATCCTTTTTTTTATCTCTCTCAAGGCCCGGGCTGCCTCCTGATTGACAACAGCCATCCTGACAATATCAGATCCCTCTCTCTTCAGCGCCTCGATCTCTTTTATTGCCCCGGATACATTGCGGACATCAGAGGTTATCATCGATTGAATAGAAACAGGCGCCCTGCCGCCTATCCTGACATTGCCAATCTTGACCTGTCTGCTCTTGCGACGCCTAATCGTCATCCTTCACCATTCCTTTTTCGTATCGCCTATTGCACATCCCCTCACCCTTCTCCCTCTCCCCATAGGAGAGAGAGTTGGGGTGAAGGAAAAGTAAAGCTTTTACGCGATACGCATCACGCCTGCCTGCCGGCAGGCAGACACAACATACGACATACGACGAAATCACTTTCCCATCAATCTCAAAATATCATTGTAAGAAATAACCAGCAACAAGATGATGATGACAGCAAATGCTGCGTTCTGGATATTTTCTTGTACATTGGCACTCAACGGTCTTTTTCTTATCTTCTCTAAAATTAAAAAGATAATGTGGCCGCCGTCTAATATAGGAATGGGCAAGAGATTAAATATGCCCAGGGCTGCACTAATAATTGCCATTATTAAAAGCAGGTGCGTAATCCCCATCTCTGCTGTTTTTCCGATAATAGCAGCGATACCAATGGGACCAGCCACTGATTCCTTAAAAGACATCTGGCCGGTTATCATCCCCCAGATTCCCCGTAAAGTAAAAACAGTCAAGGTCGATAATCTCCGGCTGGCCTGATAAAAGGCGGTAAACGGTCCATATCTTAAAGTTACTATTTCATCGGAAGGAGTAATTCCTATCAGAGCTATCATCGATGAATGACCCCAG
>JAUWXU010000063.1 GCA_030616145.1 Candidatus Omnitrophota bacterium
TTCAATTATCAACTCAGAAATTTCCGGCAGAGATAAGGTAGAACTCAGGGCCTCAGTTACGTCCTTCAGCGTGGCAAAGCGCTGCAGTCGTTTATTAAGCGCCTGGTTTAAGGAATGTTTTTCTTCATACTCTAAGGCGAGGCTTCTCCTTTCTTCTTCAGCATGCTCCAGTTCGATCTCGCCCTGCCGCTTGATCTTTCGGGCCTTTTGCCAATAATAAAACATAATCAGGCTGATAACCAAAAGACCAAGCGGAATGTAAAATCTTGCTGGATTATAACTGAAAAATAGGAAGGTTGGGCAGGTAACAATCATTATTTAAATAATGGTCTTTCCGTCGGCGATATCAAAGAAGTGGACCTTGCTCATATCGAATACCAAATCCATATCCTGATTTATCTCCGCTTTCTCGTGGGATTCCATCCTGGCAATAAAATTATGCTTGCCGGTATTCAAAAATATATAGGACTCCGCACCCATTGGTTCTACCACCTCGCAGGTAGCAGTTAAGGTATTCTCCGGGGCAGCATCGGGAATAAATAATTTATCATAGATATCTTCTGGTCTTACACCAAAAATGATTGTCCTGTCCTGATAATTAGATATCCGGGGTACCATCTCATCTACGATCTTTACCTGGAAATTGCCTTCATTAAAGTAAAACTTGTCATCCTTCTTGATAATTTTTCCTTCCATAAAGTTCATTGGCGGTGAACCGATAAAACCAGCTACAAATTTATTAACTGGCTTGGCATAAAGCGTAATTGGGTCAGCTATCTGATGAATCACACCATCTTTTATAACAACTATTCTGTTCCCCATCGTCATTGCTTCAATCTGGTCATGGGTAACATAAATCATGGTAGCCTGAAGCCGGATATGGATCTTGGAAATTTCTGTCCTCATCTGAACCCTGAGTTTCGCATCTAAATTACTCAGTGGCTCATCAAAAAGAAAAACCTTGGGCTTGCGCACAATGGCCCTGCCTACAGCCACGCGCTGCCTCTGGCCGCCGGAAAGCATTTTTGGTTTCCGATCCAAGAGTTCCTTCAGACCCAATATTGCTGCCGCCTCCTCAACCCTTTTATTTATTTCCTGCTTGGGGTAACGGCGCAACCTCAAACCAAAAGCCATGTTATTATAAACATCCATATGAGGATATAAGGCATAATTTTGAAAGACCATTGCTATATTTCTATCTTTAGGAGGAGTATTATTAACCAATTCATCGCCAATATAAACATCTCCTTTCGTAGCATCTTCCAGACCGGCTATAATCCTCAACAATGTCGACTTCCCGCACCCCGAAGGTCCTACTATAACCAAAAATTCCTTATCAGCCACCTCCAGGTTTATATCCTTTACAGCCTGAATGTTTCCTGAAAATATCTTGCTTACATTTTTCAATCTAACTGTCGCCATACTCCCCTCGCTTTAGTCCTCAATTATAGCACGCTTATCTGTAATCTCAAAAGAAATTCAGCAAACGGCTCAGCGTCTCTCGTAAATTACGACGGTCAACGATCATATCTATTAAGCCATGTTCTAATAAAAACTCCGATGTCTGAAACCCGGGGGGCAACTTCTGCCTGATTGTCTGCTCTATTACGCGGGGACCGGTAAAGCCTATCAATGCGCCGGGCTCGGCTATAATAACATCACCCAAAGAGGCGAAGCTGGCCATCACCCCGGCCATTGTCGGATCAGTAAGAACAGAAATAAATACCTTATTTATGCGGTTATATTTATTCAAGGCAGCGCTGGTTTTAGCCATCTGCATTAAACTTAAGGCCCCTTCATACATCCGTGCGCCACCACCCGAGCCAGAGACTATTATAAGGGGCAGTCTTTCATCAATAGCCGTTTCAATTAGCCGAGTAATCTTCTCACCTACCACAGACCCCATAGAACCCATAATAAAATGGGAATCAGTAACTCCAAAGGCCAGCTCTTTGTCATTCAAGCTGCCACGTCCAACAAGACATGCCTCCGTCAAACCTGTTTTTTTCTGTTCCTCTGCTAATTTCTCTTTGTATGTCTTAACTCCCTTAAAATCAAGTGGATCGACTGATTTTAAATCTGCTTCTTCTTCAATAAAGCTATCCTCATCCAAAAGAAGAGATATCCTTTGATAGGCAGTTAACACAAAATGATAATTACACTTGGGGCAAACCATCAGGTTTTCTATCAGGGTTTTGTTAAATATTGCCCTTCCACAGCCCTTACACTTTGTCCAGAGCCCGGCTGGAACTCCCTTCTTCTTTAACTCTTTTCCGAATAGCGCCATAATAGCTTAATCCTGAATGCAGAACGAATTGAGCTGGCGAGTGGAGTCGAACCACCAACCTGAACTTTACGAAAGTCCTGCTCTGCCATTGAGCTACGCCAGCATAACCACAGAAGCACAGAATGCGTCTTTAACAGCGTTGTTCACGGAACCACAGAATATTAGAACTAGCATCTGCGATCATCTGTGTATTTATTAAAGAACCAAACCAACGGCCCCCAAACAGCCTGCTGTATTTCCTAATTTGGAAGGAACTATCTGGCAAACCTGGTAGGTCCTTCCAAATGCCTCCTGTCTGGCGCGTTCTCTCATTGGTTCAAATAAGATACTACCGCTATAAGAAAGTCCTCCGCCAATCACTACCATCTGAGGATTAATCAAATTAAGGACATTGGCTACTCCGATCCCCAAAAAGGTACCGGCCTCCTGATAAATCTGTTTAGCCAGTTCATCGCCTTCCTTGGCTGCCTCAGCAACTATCCGAGCAGTAATAAGCTCAACATCATTATCGACCAACTTCATGATTAATGAGGATGGATTATTTTTTACCTTCTCGCGGGCACTTCTGGCAACAGCGGTACCGCTGGCCAATGCCTCCAGGCAACCCCTCTTTCCGCAATTACATTTTGGACCATCGGGCAAAATAACCATATGGCCTACTTCGGCAGCGTTAAAACTTGCTCCATGATGAATCTTGCCGTTTATAATAAACCCTCCGCCAATCCCGGTGCTGACTGTAAAATAAAAAAGGCTGTCTATATCTCTACCTGCGCCAAAGAGCTTTTCGCCCAATGCAGCCGTATTGGCATCATTATCTAATATAACCGGTAAACCGAATTCGCTGTTCAATATGTCTTTCAAAGAAATACCACTCCATCCCGGCATATTAGGACTGCCAAGGATTGTGCCCTTGATAGGATCTAATGAGCCGGGCACACCAATACCAATTCCTTTGACTTCTTGCAGCTTAATTTTTACCTCTTTCAGCAGTCCCTTGATCTCGGCTATAATTTTTTTAATAGTGTGTTCCGGCCCTCTTTCAACTTCAGTGGGTATTACTGTCTTGACTAATATTCGGCCGGCATCTGTAGCTATTATCAACGATATCTTAGTCCCACCTACATCTAAGCCGATAATATGTCTTTTCACGTTCTGTCCTTTTTTCCTGACTAGCGCAAATTGAACCCTTATAAAAAAATGGTGCCGAGGGTCAGAATCGGACTGACCACGCCGGGCTTTTCAGGCCCGCGCTCTACCACTGAGCTACCTCGGCAAATAACTATAATAAAATAGCACAAATGACAATATAAATCAAGCCCCAAACAGGCACAAACAAAACCCTAAACAGTACCTTTTTTACTGAGATAATTCCTTATAGATATAGCTGCAATCGTCGCTTCTGCGCAGGCAACATCTATCTGACGAACCTGTTTTGAACGTACGTCGCCTACTGCATATATATGGGGGACTGATGTCTGCATATCCTGGCCGGTCTTGATATATCCTGAATCATCCATCTCAACAATGCCTTTTAAAAATTCAGAATTTGGTAAAAAACCAGCATATATAAATACCCCTGATACCCTAATCTCTTTTTTTTCAGCCCTCTGGCGGTCCTGAATAATAATTGACTGAACATTTTCCTTGCCATTTATAGAAATGAGCTTATAATTCAATAAAAATTTCGTTTTTTCGCTTTTTCTCAGCCTTTCCTGCAATATTTTTTCAGCAGTCATCTGGGACAAGAATTCTATAAAAGATACACTTTTAACATGCCTGAGAAGGGCTTCTCCTTCCTGTAATCCTGAATTTCCGCATCCAATAACAGCTACATCTTTACCTCTATAAAAAGGACCATCGCAGGTTGCACAATAAGATACGCCTTTACCAAAAAATTCTTTCTCGCCGGGAATATCTAACGTCTTGGGCACACTACCTGAGGCAATTATTACGGTAGAGGCGCAGTATTCTGCCTCTGAGGTCTTTACAGTTATTTTTTCCTCATCCGGACTGATAGTTTCAACCTCTTTAATTTCAAGAAGTTCTGCGCCAAATTTTCCAACCTGCTCTTTGAATCTGTTCATTAAATCCATACCACTCACGCCATCTGGGAAACCAGGATAATTTTCTATCCTATCAGTACGGGCAGGCAGTCCTCCGCATGCCCCTTTTTCCAGCAAAAGGGTGGACATCTTCTCTCGCGAAGTATATATTGCAGCAGTCAGACCTGCTGGCCCGCCGCCGATAATAATAACATCATATCTCAATTATTCCTCCCGCGCCTTCCTCTACAAATTTTTTAGGGTATTTATTTA
>JAUWXU010000067.1 GCA_030616145.1 Candidatus Omnitrophota bacterium
CAGGGCTTTATACCTCACCGCATTTGATTTCTCCGCGAGAGAGAATAAGAATATTGGCTGAGCAATCGCCGGCCTCAGATTTTCGCCCTCCGGCCGATCTGCTGGGTTTAGAAGGAATGATTTCCGAGGATGAGATTTGCCGGCTTATTGAAGAAATTATTCCGGCGATAGAAAAGATTCAAGGGGATGGTCGTCTTGGAGACATCAGTTTTTTTGAAATATATACGCTTCTGGCATTTTTATATTTTGCACAGGAACAAGTTGACATTGCGGTAGTAGAAACAGGGATGGGGGGCCGCTTAGATGCTACCAATATAGTCAATCCGTTGGTGGTTGTTTTTACCCCGATTAGTCTCGACCATACTGATAAATTAGGGCCGACCATTACTGATATTGCCCGCGAAAAGACAGGGATAATTAAAAAGGGATGTTCGGTTGTTACTTCACCCCAGCCAGAAGAAGCCCTGAACAGGATAAAAGATGTTTCTAAAGAAAAGGAGGCATTGTTTTCCGGCCTTAATGGAAACATTTGTGAAGAACCGAGAGACCTGAAAATTTCCCTTAAAGGCCGTTACCAGCTGGATAATGCAGCGCTGGCCGTCAAAACCGCAAAATTGTTGGGGAGATATAATATTGCAGTTTCAGAAGATTCTATTCGGAAGGGTCTGAGCAAGGTTGTCTGGCCGGGCAGGATGCACCTTATTGGTTCGTCTCCCCTGGTAATAGTGGACGGCGCCCAGAATAGGTCTTCGGCAAGGGCCTTAAAAGAGTCGATTAAGGATTTTTCTTTTGACAGGCTTATTCTGGTGCTGGGGGTATCATCTAATAAAGATATAGCCGGGATATCCAGAGAGCTTTGCCCCGGGGCTGGGCGGATTATCCTGACAAAGGCCGACAATTGCCGGGCAGCCAGACCCGAACAGTTAAAAGAAAAGATTGCAGATTATATAGCTGCCCCTGCGATTACAAATTCATCAAAGGAGGCCTTAGACCTGGCCAAAAGCGAAGCCAAAAAGGATGATTTGATATTAGTTACCGGATCGCTGTATTTGGTGGGAGAGATATTGAAAAGGCAGAGTCAAAGAGTCAGAAAATCAGGATGATGGATTAAGGGAATGAGTTATGGCTAAATCAGTCTCGTTAGATGATACAATTGTCGCTATTTCAACACCAATCGGTGAAAGCGGGATTGGTATTGTCCGGATCAGCGGAAAGGATGCCTTTTCCATTGCCAAGGAAATATTCAGTTCTAAAGGTCATAGGCCGGTGTCTAAGATGCGCACCTTTACCACACATCACGGACATATAGTGAATAACCTTAATGGCGGGGAAGTAATTGATGAAGTAATTCTAACAGTAATGCGTGCCCCTAAGACATACACCAGAGAAAATATTGTTGAGATTAACTGTCATAGCGGAATGGTTCCTTTAAAGAAGGTCTTGAACCTGGTGCTCAGCTCAGGCGCGCGGCTTGCCCGGCCCGGCGAATTTACCAAAAGGGCCTATCTGAACGGCCGGATTGATCTTGCTCAGGCAGAGGCAGTATTAGATATTATCAGGTCTAAGACAGATGCCAGTCTGAAGACAGCCCTTGCCCAACTAAGTGGGGAATTATCTAAAAAGGTTAAAGCCCTGCGCGTTGAGATACTGAAGGTACATTCTAAGATAGAAGCGATTATAGATTTTTCAGACCAGGACAGCGTGGATGAGTCTTCTCTGAATGGGCAAAAGCTGGTTTTGGATGTTGATAAAATAGTCGGAAGATTAGACAGGATAATTTCCTCTTTTGAACAGGGCCAGATTTTGCGGGAGGGCCTGAAAATGGTTATCTGCGGTAGGCCAAATGTTGGGAAGTCAAGCCTGATGAATGCCTTTTTAAGAAGGGATCGTGTGATTGTTACACCCCTTCCCGGGACTACCAGAGACAGTATAGAGGAGGTAGTAAATATAGGGGGGTTGCCGTTAAGAATTATTGATACAGCCGGCTGGGTCAGCGCGCCGGATTATGTTGCCTATCATAGTATAAAAAGGACCAGTAGTTCGGTAATCTCAGCAGATCTGGTACTTTTACTGTTAGACGGCAGCCAGCCGTTGATTGATGAAGATAAAAAGATATTCCAGAAGATCAGGAGCAAAAAATTTATAGTAGTAATTAATAAGATAGACTTGCCATTGGCATTTAAATTGGATGATATAATAAGAATGACAAAACAAAAAAAGATAATTAAGATTTCAGCCACCAAAAAGACAGGTCTAGAGTTATTGGAAAAGGAAATAGTGGATACAGTCTGGCAGGGTGGATTAGGAGTAACGGCTCCTCCGCTGGTTAGTAATGTTCGCCACAAAGATATTCTGGCTAGGGTGCGGCAGGATATGGCCAGAGCAAAAAATGGGATAACAAAAAAGACCTCACCGGAGATTATAGCTATTGATTTGAAAAGCGCCCTGGACAATCTGGCTGAAATAGCAGGCGAGACAGCAACCGAGGATTTACTGGAAAACATCTTTTCACAGTTTTGTATCGGTAAGTGAATATGGACGAGAAAAAGATAGCCAAAGCAATAAAGATGATACTTGAGGCAGTAGGAGATAATCCCCAAAGGCCTGATCTTTTGGCTACGCCCCAGAGGGTGGCCAGTATGTATGCAGAGGTCCTGGAGGGAATTAAAAAAGACCCTGCCCAGGAATTGGAGGTCCTGTTATCCGAAGGCCATGATGAAATTGTCTTGTTAAAAGATATTCCAATTTATTCTATTTGTGAACACCATCTTCTCCCCTTTATTGGTAAGGCCCATGTGGCCTATATTCCCCAGGGCAACAGAGTAACAGGTTTAAGCAAGTTGGCCCGGGTGGTGGATTTGTTTGCCAAACGGTTGCAGGTCCAGGAACGGCTTACTACCCAGATAGCCGATGTGATTATGAAAAAACTCAGGCCTAGGGGTGTAATGGTGGTAATTGAGGCAAAACATCTCTGTATGAGTATGCGGGGAGTTAAAAAGCCTGGGACGACCGCTGTTACCAGTGCTGTAAGGGGTGTTTTCAGGACAAATGAAAAGACCCGCGCTGAAACGCTTTCTTTGATGAAGTGAGGAGTGAGGAGTGATGAAAAAAATAGCCGGTGATTTAGAGATTGCCCAGGCGGCAAAGTTGGTTCCAATCAGCAGGATAGCCGGGGGTATCGGCATCAAGAAAGAAGAGTTGGACCTCTATGGTAGGTATAAAGCCAAAATTTCTCTGGATATCCTGGACAGATTAAAGAACAAACCAAACGGCAAATATGTGGATGTCACTGCCATTACCCCTACTCCCCTGGGAGAAGGAAAGACAGTAACTACCATCGGGCTTTCCCTGGGGCTCAAAAAGATAGGGAAAAAGGTCGTGACTACTATTCGCCAGCCCTCGCTTGGCCCGGTCTTTGGAATCAAGGGAGGAGCTGCTGGCGGCGGTTATTCTCAGGTAGTGCCGATGGAGGATTTTAATCTTCATCTTACTGGCGATGTCCATGCAGTAGGATTGGCACATAACCTGCTGGCTGCATTTTTGGATAATTCCATATTAAAAGGAAATAAGTTGGGCATAGACCCTTTAAGTATTACCTGGCGGAGGGTGGTGGATGTCAGCGACCGTTTCTTGCGTAATATCATTATCGGCCTGGGCGGAAAAAAAGACGGTTTTCCCCGGAAAAGCGGTTTTGACATTACCGTAATCAGCGAGGTAATGGCCATACTGGCCTTGACCTCTGACCTTTTTGATTTACGCCAGCGGCTGGGAAGAATAACTGTGGCCTCTACCTATGAGGGTAAACCAGTAACCGCTGAAGACCTGCAGGTGGCTGGCGCAATGACTGTGCTTATGAAGGATGCGATTAAACCTACCCTGATGCAGACGCTGGAAAAGACTCCCTGTCTTGTTCATGCCGGACCATTTGCCAATGTTGCCCACGGAAACTCTTCAATAATAGCCGATAAGATCGGACTGAAACTGGCCGATTATGTGGTTACCGAGAGTGGATTCGGCGCAGATTGCGGCGCAGAGAAATTTTTTGATATCAAGTGCCGTTATTCCGGCCTTAGGCCGGATTGCGTCGTAATGGTTGTTTCCATCCGGGCCTTAAAGATGCACAGCGGTGATTTCAAGGTAGTGGCGGGCAAGCCGCTC
>JAUWXU010000034.1 GCA_030616145.1 Candidatus Omnitrophota bacterium
ATCTTATTGGTTTGGTAAATATATTGGATGTTTTATTTGAAGACAATGAAGATAAAAAAATAATGGATTTTATCAGAGCCCCCTTTTTTATTGAAAGTGATAAGATAACAGATGATAGCCTCTTTGAACTTCAATCCAAAAAACAGGTTATGGCTATAGTGATAGACAGGGATAAAAAGAATATTGGCATGGTAACCATTGAAAATTTAGTACCGGTTTGATAGTATTGACTTTCAGGAGAAATTAGGATATTATATGCCCGATGAGTTTAAATACAGAGGTTATAGAGGTAATCAATAGACCGCTGCCCTTGAGTAAAAGGGCTTGCGAAGTGCTGGGTGTCGCAGTCTTTATTAGTCTGACCTTTTTAGGTGCTTATCTGAGGATCTATCTGCCTTTTACTCCCGTGCCTATTACGCTGCAGACCCTTTTTGTCTTACTATCCGGGGCAGTCCTGGGGAGAAGGCTGGGGGCAATAAGCCAGGCAGGTTATATTATTCTGGGAAGTTTGGGATTGCCAATATTTGCTGGTGCAACAGGAGGAATTTTATATCTTTTAGGTCCTACCGGTGGTTATCTGATCGGTTTTATGGCGGCTAGCTATATAGTAGGTGGGATGATCAGTATGAAAAAAGAACTTACGTTTAGATGGACAGTTTTGGCAATGCTGACCGGGCTGGCGGTTGTATATTTATCAGGAGCGAGCTGGTTGTCATTTGTCACCAAAAGCAGTTTTTCCCAGACATTTGTTTTGGGGGTACTGCCTTTTATTCCCGGTGCTGTTGTAAAACTTTTAGCCGGCGCAATTATTTTTTATAGATTTTTGCAACCACAAAGAGCGCAAAAAAACTTTGGAAAGGATTGATAAATGAAACTTAAATTGGTTATACCTAAAGGAAGTCTGGAGGCGGCAACAATTAACATTTTCAAAAAGGCCGGTTTTAATATTATTATCAGGGGGAGATCTTATTTTCCTTCAATTGATGATGAAGAAATTTCAGTTGGATTGCTGCGTGCCCAGGATATATCAAGATTTGTTGAAGAGGGCGTTTTTGATTGCGGTATCACCGGCAGCGATTGGACAAAAGAAAATAATTCAAAGGTTATCAAGGTGACAGATTTGATTTATTCCAAACAGAGCTTGGGAGGGATAAGGTGGGTATTGGCGGTTCCAGGTTCCTCCAGCATAAAAAGGGTTGGGGACCTAAAAGGAAAACGCATAGCTACAGAGCTGGTGAATGTTACCAGGAAATATTTAAGGAAAAATAAAGTAAACGCCAAGGTAGAATTTAGCTGGGGTGCAACAGAGGCCAAGCTATGCAGTAAATTGATCGATGCAATAGTCGAGCTTACCGAAACTGGCCGTAGCTTAAAAGAACAAAATCTGCGTATTGTAGATACGGTATATGAATCCAGTACCCAGTTAATAGCCAATAGAAGATCATGGAAAAATAAGAAAATAAGAAAAAAAATAGAAAATATCTCTTTACTTTTGAAGGGCGCAATTTTAGCCAGCGGTAAGGTAGGCCTTAAAATGAATGTACTAGAGAAAAATTTAAACAAGGTCATATCTATTTTACCGGCTATGAAGAAGCCGACAGTATCGAGTTTATTTCAGACCGGTTGGTTTGATGTTGATACAATTATAGATGAAAAGATTGTTAGAATCCTAATTCCCAAACTGAAAGAAGCTGGTGCGCAGGGAATTGTAGAGTATCCGTTGAATAAAGTGATACCTTAAATTGGTTAATTGGTGAGCGTCTTTTTAAAAACGTTTTTTTAAATTTTTTAATTAACCACTCATCATTTGAATTAAAAGGAGGGCGAGATGCCTTGCGGAAGAAAGAAAAAAAAGGCCAAGATTTCAAAGCATAAGCGAAAAAAGAGAAAAAGAAGAGACAGGCATAAGAAGAAAAGAATAAGATGATATTGAGGAAAACTTCGAGGATACTGCTACTTCTTTTGCTGGTAGAGCTGTGTTTTACCCCAACAGGCAGTAACCGCCTGTTGGGGTTTAATCGTTTACCATTAGGAGTTATTTTTGGAGAAAGACCCGCTGACAAGATGGTTAATTCATCTTGTTTAGTGCATTATTTGAAAGGGCTTCTCTGTGATAACGAAGGTAAATTTAATGAAGCAGCGATTGAATATCAAAAGGTCTTAGCGCGAAATCCTAGGCTTGTTAAGCCGCGTTTAAAGCTGGCTGAAGATTATATTCGAATTGGCAAATATAGCAAGGCCATTCAAGAACTCAAGAGATGCCTTTCTCTTGTTCCTTCCTCTATTGAGGTATACCAACGGTTAGGGGCCATTTATATTTCTCAAAAAAAATATCAAGAGGCCGTTGACTGTTATAATAAAATCCTGAGTATTGATCCAGTAGACCTTACGGCCTTGGTTAATCTTGCCGATATCTATCTTATCCAAAATAAATTAACAGAGGCATCTGAGTTTTATGAAAGGATAATAGAGCAAGGAACTGACGTTCCCCTGGTCTACTTCAATCTGGGAATTATCTATAGCCAGTTGAATGAATTCGACAAGGCAATCCTTAATTTTAAAAAAGTTATTAAACGGCAGCCTGATTATTTTGAGGCCTATTTAAGTTTGGGTTTTATCTATGAATTTAGAAAGGAACCAGATATGGCGATAGCCCAATTTAACGAAGCACTTAAAATCGATCCTTTAAGCACAGAAGTATATCATCATTTAGGCCAGATTTATTATCAGGCAAAAAAGATTAAACAGGCCATCCGCCAGTATAAACTTTTAATTTCACTAGCACCAGAAGAAATAGATGGCTACATTGAGCTGGCTTATATTTATTTAAATGAAGATAAACCAAAGGAGGCCCTTGAAATTTTAAATAAGGCCAAAGAATTAACTGACAAGCAAGATCAGGTTTATCTTCTTTTGGGGTTGACCTATAATCTGATGAAAAAAGATAAGGAGGCTGTTGCCGCGCTTAAAAAGGCCATCGAAATAAACGAAGATGATGATTACTTGCATTTTAGATTGGGAATTATCTATGAAAAGAAGGGCCTAAGAGAGAATGCTATTCGTGAGTTTGAAAAGACAATCGCTCTTAATCCTCAAAATGCAAATGCTTATAATTACTTGGGTTATATGTATGCAGATGCCGGCGAAAACCTGGATGAGGCAATCAGATTAGTAAAGAAAGCCCTGAAGATTGATCCGGATAATGGTGCCTATGTGGATTCATTGGGCTGGGCCTATTATAAAAAGGGTATGCTGAATGAAGCCCAGGCAGAATTGGAGCGGGCAGTAAGCATAATGGGAGATGACCCGGTGATTCGCGACCATCTGGGGGATGTATATTACCAGAAGAATTTCAGAGAAAAGGCAAGATTACAATGGGAAAAGTCATTAGAGCTTCAGCCGGAACAAGAGGATTTAAAGAGGAAACTGGAAAAATGCAAATCCGGGAATTAGAAAAAAAAGCCAGAAAAATAAGACGATTGATTATTCAAATGTTGGCTAAGGCCGGAAGTGGACATCCCGGGGGTTCCTTATCTTCGACAGACCTAGTAACCTGTTTATATTTTGCTAAACTTCGACATAATCCTAAAAATCCTGAATGGCCAGATAGAGACAGATTCCATATGTCAAAAGGACATTGTTGTCCTTTGTGGTATGCAGTATTGGCGGAAAGCGGTTATTTTAAAATAGATGAATTGTGGAACCTGAGAAAATTGGGTAGTATTTTACAGGGCCATCCGGATTGGCGAACTCCCGGAGTAACTGTTGCCAGTGGTTCGTTAGGCCAGGGATTATCTGTAGCTATAGGAATGGCACTAGCAGGGAAATTAGATAAGAAAGATTACCGAGTTTATTGCCTGATCGGTGATGGCGAAATACAGGAGGGTCAGATTTGGGAAGCAGCCATGGCAGCCAGCCACTACAGCTGCGATAATCTATGCGCTATTTTAGATTACAATTGTTATCAAATAGACGGTAAGATTAGCGAAATAATGGAATTAGAGCCATTGGTTGATAAATGGAAGGCCTTTGGTTGGCATACAATTAAGATAGATGGACATAACATCAGGCAGATTCTTCAGGCCTTTGATCGGGCCGAAAAGATAAAAAATAAACCATCTATTATAATTGCCCGGACAACAAAAGGAAAAGGTGTATCATTCATGGAGAATGTAGTCGATTTCCATGGCCGTGCACCCACACCTGAAGAGGCAAAAAAGGCGCTTGAGGAATTGTCATAATCGGCGCCAGAGATGGAAGATTGGCGGGTTAGCGGGTTTAGCCGGTAACGGACAAGGAGAAGAGTTTATGTCGGAAATGATGATGGCCAGAGATGTATATGGGGATACATTGTTGGAATTAGGCCGAAAAAATAAAGACATAGTAGTTCTCGATGCGGATCTTTCCAGTTCTACCAGAACTGCTAAATTCGCAAAGGAGTTTCCCGACAGGTTCTTTAATGTTGGTGTTGCCGAGCAAAATCTGATGGGTATAGCAGCTGGACTTGCCAGTTGTAAGAAGATAGTTTTTGCCAGTACCTTTGCGATGTTTGGTATTGGCAGGGCCTGGGGCCAAATAAGAAATACTATTGCCTATAACGAACTGAATGTTAAAATTGTGCTTACCCATGCTGGAGTTACAGTAGGACCTGATGGTGCAAGCCACCAGGCATTGGAAGATGTTGCCCTGGTGAATGTAATTCCCAACATGGTTATTATGACGCCATGTGATGGGCCGGAGACCAGAGAAATTATCCTGGCTGCTGTCCGGCATGATGGCCCTGTTTATGTTAGATTAGGAAGATCCAAGGTCCCTACAATAGATGATAAAGGAAAATTTCAGATGGGCAAAGCCTATATCCTGCGCGAAGGTAAGGATATATCAATTATCGCCTGCGGGATTATGGTTAAACAGGCCTTAGATGCTGCCAAAATCTTAGCTGCAGAAAATAAAAGCGCACGGGTAGTCAACATGCATACTATTAAACCAATAGATAAAGAAATGGTCATCGACTGCGCCAGAAAGACGAATAGGATTGTGATATGCGAAGAACATATGATTACTGGTGGATTAGCTGCTGCAGTTAGCGAGGTTTTAGCAGAGGAAAACCCTGTTCGCATAGAAAGGATTGGAGTAAAAAATAGATTTGGTCAGTCCGGTAGTCCGGCTGAATTAATGAAGGAATATCATTTTACAGCGGAAGATATCGTTAAGGCCTGTCGAAGATTACTAGCTAAAACGACTTAAGAAGATTTATGAGTTTTTATCGGATATATGAAGAAGTTAATCTTAGATGCACCGGCCAAAATCAATTTATGTTTAAAGATTCTGGGCAAAAGGCCGGATGGCTACCATCAGGTTGAGACGATTATTCAGGCCATAGATCTTTGTGATAGATTAATTCTGGAACAGACAAAAAAGGGAATTAAACTATCATCAAACAGTAATATTTTGCCGCTTTCGACAAATAATCTGGTCTATAAGGCTGCTGAGTTGCTGATTCGAACATTAAATATTAAAAAAGGTATTCACGTCTTTATTGAGAAAAATATTCCTATTGCTGCTGGTTTGGGCGGCGGATCCAGCGATGCCGCATCAGCGATATTGGGATTAAATCAACTGTGGAATCTAAATTTAAACCGGGCTAAATTAATAGATTTTGCTAAAAGGATAGGGACAGATGTCCCTTTTTTTATTTCCGGATATCAGACGGTCCTGGCGACTGGCAGGGGCGATGAACTTTTGCCGATAGAGACAAAAATGCGGCAGTGGTATTGTTTGGTTGTTCCTTCAAAGAAGCTTTTAAGCCGAAGGATATACAGCGAGGTACAGCAGAAAGACCTTGACCCCGCCCTTGCTACTTACAAAGGGACACTACGGACTGGAAAGGGTGGGGTTAGCTTGACTTTTAGTTCTGCTGATGTTAAAATGTTAACTCGAGCATTAACGGAAGGTTATAAGGGAAAGATAGAGAAATTTCTCTATAATGATCTTGCTAAGATAGTAATAAAATTGGCGCCGGAGGTTGATGAAATTATCCAGCTTATGAAATCTGCCGGCTTAAAGGGATTTGTATCAGGAAGTGGACCAGCGGTTTATACCCTGGCCCCAAACAGAAAGGAGGCGACGAGGATAGCTAAAGAATTTTCATCTCAACATCGGTGGCCAACGTACATAACTCAAACTTACGACAGGAGGATGTGAAAGTGGAGATAACAGAGGTTAGAATGTTCTTAAAAGAAGGCTCGGATAAGAAACTGAAGGCATTTGCAACTGTTACATTTGACAATTGTTTTGTAGTAAGGGATATGAAAGTTATTGACGGAAATAAGGGTTTATTTGTAGCTATGCCTTCCAGAAAAGAAAGAGAAATTTGCCCTAAGTGTGGACATAAAAATATTGTCAGGAGTAAATACTGTAACCAGTGTGGAGGGAGCTTAGAATCTTTTCAAAAGTTACCTTCCCAAGATGTGACTACTCGCCGGTCAGAACATAGAGATATAGCCCATCCCATCACCTTAGAGTGCCGGGAATATATCCAAAAAAAAGTGCTGGAGGCATATCAGTCTGAGAAACAGAAAGGGACACAATCTTCTTCATCCAGTCAAAATAATAATAGTGGCATAAATAACCAGATGGCCTGATAAGTGCTGAATTATCTTTCTTTAGCCAGCCAATCCCTAACAAGCCCAAACAAATAACAGGGATACAAATGGATTATTGCGGATACAAACGGATATATATTCGAAATCCGTCTGAATCCGCTAAAATTCGTCTGAATCTAATTAACAATTTAATGTCTATGGCGGGTTGTGTAGTGGTAGCACAGCGGCCTTTGGAGCCGTCAGCGGAGGTTCGAATCCTCCTCCGCCAATTCGCGCAATAGGATTTAGGTCACTTCGTTCCCTGCCTGTCGGCAGGCAGGCATAAATCATTTGTTCATTAAGAAACCTTGACTACTCACGCCTCGTAGGTATAAGTGGTG
>JAUWXU010000062.1 GCA_030616145.1 Candidatus Omnitrophota bacterium
TTAATTACATCCATATTATGCTCAATGACCAAAACAGTATTCCCTGCCCGGGTCAACTTTATCAATACCTTCAAGAGCTTATCAATGTCGGCAAAGTGGAGACCAGTAGTAGGTTCATCCAAAATGTAAATTGTCTTGCCGGTACTGCGTTTACTGAGCTCAGTAGAAATCTTTACTCTCTGGGCTTCTCCCCCGGAAAGAGTGGTAGCGGATTGCCCCAGCTGAATATAGCCAAGCCCTACTTCAGCAAGGGTCTTTAGTTTGCTGGAAATATTGGGGATGTTTTTAAACAATTCCAGCGCTTCTTCTACCTTCATATTTAATACATCGGAGATAGACTTTCCTTTATATTTTACTTCCAGTGTCTGCCGGTTAAATCTAGCGCCTCTACAAACTTCACACTGAACATATACATCAGGCAAAAAATGCATCTGAATCTTTACGATGCCATCACCACCACAGGCTTCGCACCTCCCGCCTTTAACATTAAAACTAAATCTGCCCAGCCGGTAACCTCTCATTCTTGCCTCAGGAATTCTGGAAAAGAGTTCTCTGATATAGCTGAATACACCGGTATAAGTAGCCGGGTTTGAACGGGGAGTGCGGCCGATAGGCGATTGGTCTATAACTATAACTTTATCAATATGTTCGGTACCAATAAGCCGTTTATGTTTACCCGGCTTAACGCGCGACTTATATATCTTTCGGGCCAGCGCCCGATATAATATTTCATCCACCAGGGTGCTTTTCCCTGAACCAGAAACACCGGTAACACAGCTAAACAGACCAAGAGGAATAGACACATCTATGTTTTTCAGGTTATGTTCGGCTGCTCCCTCTATCCTGAGAAATTTTCTGACCCTGGGAATATTCCTGTTCAAGGGTATGTCAATCTGCAAATTCCCGTTCAGATAAGCACCGGTTAAAGAATCGGGACAATCTAATATTTTATTTAACTCACCGCTGGCAACCACGTTCCCACCGTGGGCGCCTGCTCCGGGACCGAGGTCAACAATAAAATCTCCGGCTCTAATAGTGGCCTCGTCATGCTCAACCACTATTAAAGTATTTCCCAGATCCCTCAAGACCTTCAATGTGTCTAAAAGTTTGGCATTATCCCTTTGATGAAGACCAATAGATGGTTCATCTAAAACATAGATTACCCCGGTCAATCTTGCTCCGATTTGAGTAGCCAGCCGGATTCTCTGCGCTTCTCCCCCGCTCAGCGTCCCACTGGTCCTATCCAGGGTAAGATAATCCAGTCCTACATTGGATAAAAAATTAAGCCGTTCGCTTATTTCCTTTAAGATCTGGCGGGCTACCAGCCTTTCCTTGGGCGATAATTTCAGATTAGCAAAAAAATTCCTGGCCCGGCTCACCGACATCTTGGTCAGTTCATAAATTGATATATCCCCGACACTAACGGCCAGGGTTTCCGGCATGAGGCGTGCCCCTTTGCATGCTGGGCAGGCCAATACGCTCATATATTTACTTATCTCATCTCTTACATAATCGCTGGCGGTTTCTTTTAAGCGTCTTTCCAGATTAGGAATAACCCCCTCAAACGGTCTACCATAGATATAATCCTCACTGCCATAAAGAATAATATCCTGAATCCTTTTGGACAACCTTTTAAACGGGGTATCTAAACTAAAATTATAATGTCGGGCCGAAGCCCTCAACAGATGATAATAATATACTAGAATTCTCCTGCCGCCTTTACGCCAGGCCAGAATAGCGCCTTCACTTATTGATTTGTTTTTGTCCGGCACCACCAGGTCTTTGTCTATTTCCATCCTGGTTCCCAGACCATGACATTTCTTGCAGGCCCCATACGGAGAATTGAATGAAAACATCCGGGGAGTCAGCTCCTCATAACTTATTGCGCATTTCGGACAGGCATAAAGTTCGCTGAATAACATATCATTGACTAGTACTATTCCACCGCTCAATCTAACTGAAGTCTCGATGGAATCAGCCAGTCTCGTCCTGATTCCCGGCTTATTTACCAATCGATCAACTATTACGCTGATGTTGTGCTTTTTTCTTTTATCCAGATTTATTTTTTCACTTAAATTGTAAACTCTCCGATCTACTTCAACTCTGACAAAGCCTTCTTTAGAAATTTTCTCAAACAGGGCCTGATAAGTTCCCTTTCTGGATCTGACTAAAGGGGAAAGAACAATCAGTTTGGTGCCGGCAGGCAAAGATAAAACCTGGTCAGTAATCTCCTGTACTGTCTGAGGCTGGATAGGCCGCCCGCACTTATAACAATGGGGGTGCCCGATTTTAGAAAACAACAGTCTTAAATAATCGTAGATTTCAGTAGCAGTGGCCACTGTAGAGCGGGGATTCGAGCCGGCCCTTCTCTGTTCAATAGAAATGCTCGGGGAAAGCCCCTCGATGTAGTCCACATCGGGCTTCTGCATCTGTTCCAAAAATTGCCGGGCATAAGCAGAAAGGCTTTCTACATATCTCCTCTGACCCTCTGCATAGATAGTATCAAAGGCAAGTGACGATTTTCCTGAACCACTAAGGCCTGTAATTATTACAAGCTTGTTGCGCGGAATCTTGAGATTTAGGTTTTTGAGGTTGTGCTCTTTAGCACCCCTGATGACGATGTATTCTTTCCTCATAGCTTTTTGATTATAGCGAAATATAAGGCCCCTGTAACCATCAATCTTACAAGGGCCTTATAACTTCTGAATTAAAAAGAAGTCAAAAAATTTTACTTTCTTTTTTTCTTCTTTTTCTTCCTGCGGCCGCCGCGAACCATTTTGGCCATCGAAACATCGCCTTTCTTGTCGATGAAGTAGAGATAGCCCTTCTTCTTCTTGATGCCGCACTTGACTATAACCTTGGAGCCACCACCTTTTTTCTTGCCCCGGGCCATCTTTGCTTCCGCGACATTGCCTTTCTTATCCAAGTAGTAAAGACAACCCTTCTTTCTCTTGATGCCACATTTCATTACTTTCTGCTTCATAATCTTTTTCACCTCCTTTTATGTCCCTATTTTTACAACATCCAGGATATTCTTCAGCGTAGCAACAGCCGAAAGAGGAGCCAAAAAACTTGTCTTAGGATTTGCCGGCGAAGGAACATTCTCCGTCCGGGTAACCAGTTTCCCAAAATCCCCTTCCACCTGGATTTCATGAATATTGGTTTTATAATTGGGTGAAGTAAATATTTTAACGCGGGTTTTCTGCGCACCAATACCGGCCAGACTCAAAGCAGCGCAGACATTTATATTTTTAGGAAAGGCCGTTACTGCTCGAGATGCCGTTCCCTCAAAAATCAAAGTTTCACTCCTAATCTTTTTTAAATCAATTCTTTTATCTATAATATAAGGCGCCCCTTCCAAACCTCGGGGAGGTTTACGGGTGATCAGGGTCGCTGATTTTATTTTTCCAATCGAGGCTGCCTTAACCCCATCTAAACCGCAAATGGCACCAGATGGAATGTAAAGATGAGTTTTCCCTCCTTCAGCCATCCGCAAGACATCCTGCCGTTCGATTAATCCTCCGACGCTCATGACCATTATATCTTTTCTGTGCTGAAGTGCCTTATAAGCGATATCGCCGGATACCTGTTTGGAGGCCGCCTCAATTATCAACTCACTGATATCTATCAGTTTATCAATAGATAAAATTTGGGGCTTAGCCTTCAAGGAATCAACCAACTTCCTTGATTTATCTTCATCTAAGTCACATACTGCTACTAAATCGGCTGACCTGGAGAATCTATCCTCTATAGCCTCAGCCAGCGCTGAACCAATAACTCCGCAACCTATTATACCCACCTTTAATCGCGCCATAAAAGCATTCTTCCTTTAAGCGGTTATCGGTTTTCGGTTATCGCTAACCGCACACCGAGTTTTATCTTACCTCCAACATCTTGTCCAACGCCTTTTGCGCCTTGATTCTAATTTCTTCCGGAACCTTTACTTCGTATTTCATAAACTCTAAGGCATGGGCAACCCATCCCAGGGTAGTCAATTTCATATCCGCACACAACAGGTGTTCTGAGGCAAGATAGAATTTTCTATCAGGGTATTTCTTGCTCAGGCCATAAATTATACCCTTTTCCGTACCAATAATGAACTCCCGGCAATCAGAAGAGGCAACATAATCAAACATCTGTTTGGTGCTGCAGACGCCATCGGCCAACTCCAACACGTCCGGATAACATTCAGGATGGACAAGAATCTTTGCCCGGGGATGAAGCTTTTTAACCTGCAAAAGATCTTCGCGAGATAACCTTACATGTAAAGGGCAAAAACCCTCCCAGTAAATAATCTTTTTCTCCGGAACCTCAGAAGCCACATACAAACCCAGATTCTTATCAGGGATAAATATCACCCTCCTGGCGCTAAGGGACTTTATCACCTTTACTGCATTAGAGGATGTGCAGCAAATATCGCTGACTGCCTTTACTTCAGCTGAAGAATTAACATAGCAGACCACTGGCACGCCAGGAAACCGGCGCTTCAATTCATTTACTTTATCAACATTAATCATATCGGCTAACGGGCAACCGGCCTCGACCACTGGCAAAATTACCTTTTTATCCGGGTTCAATATTGAGGCGGTCTCGGCCATAAACCTGACCCCACAAACTACTATCACATCACTAT
>JAUWXU010000071.1 GCA_030616145.1 Candidatus Omnitrophota bacterium
TTAAGTTATTTGATTTTAATGGGGAAGTGCCGCTATTGCCGAAAACGGATTTCATTTCGTTATTTTACGGTTGAGTGGCTTACTGCCGCCGTTTTTTTGCTGTTTTTGCATTATTTTGGATTGACTGTTCCCTTTTTTATCTTTATTAGCCTGGCATCGGCATTGATAGTCGCTAGTTTTATTGACCTTAAGGCCCGGATTATTCCTGATGAGATTAGTTTGCCGGGTATCGGCATTGCTTTGCTGGTCAGTTTTATTTATCCGGCCCTGCAGGGGACAGGTTCCCATCTCCGGGCACTCCTCTATTCGTTTCTGGGGCTTATAGTGGGAGGGGGCGCAATCTATTTGACCGGACTTTTGGGCGATTTTATATTTAAAAAGGAGTCAATGGGCGGAGGTGATGTGAAGTTGCTGGCGATGATCGGAGCATTTATCGGCTGGAAATTAGCCCTGCTGACTTTTTTTATTGCCCCGTTGTTTGGGGCTGTAGTAGGCATAATCTTGAAGATAAAGAACAAGACTGATACCATTCCTTACGGTCCTTTTATATCATTAGCCGCAATTATTGCGATCATCTGGGGAGAGGAGATTATTAGGAGGATACTTTTTTAAGAACTGGTTAATTGTAGTGATTTATTAGCAGGAACTAGGAGGGGGAGTATTTATGCTTAGATATCTGACTGCGGGCGAGTCGCACGGTAAATATCTGGTAGGAATTTTGGAAGGAATGATTGCCGGGTTAACGATAGATACAGAGCTGGTTAATAGAGAACTTTCCCGCCGGCAAGCCGGTTATGGCCGGAGCCCGAGGATGAAGATAGAGTCCGACAGGATTGAAATACTTTCAGGAATAAGAAAGTCCGAAAGCATTGGCGGTCCTATTGCGTTATTAATCAAGAACAGGGCCGAAAGGATGGAACAGCTTCCTTCTTTTACCAGCCCCCGGCCGGGGCATGCTGACCTTGCCGGCGCACTTAAATACAACCGCCGGGATTTAAGGGATATCCTGGAGCGGGCCAGTGCCCGGGAAACTGCCTGCAGGGTTGCTGTCGGCAGTATTGCCCGGCAGCTACTCAGGGAGTTCAAAATAGAACTAATCAGCCATGTGGTTAATATTGCCGGCATCAAGGCCGATACCAGGGGCCTTTCCTTTACTGCGATTAAATCGCGGGTCTTGAGGTCTAAACTGAATTGTGGGGATCAGAAAGCGCAAGCGGCGATGATCGCTGAGATAGATAAGGCAGGCAAAGAAGGTGATACAGTCGGAGGTATATTTGAGGTGATAATCAGAGGTTTGCCTCCGGGATTGGGTAGCTATGTCCATTGTGACCGTAAGATTGACAACCGTCTTGCCGGAGCGATAAGTTCTATCCAGTCAATTAAGGCAGTGGAGTTTGGTCTGGGTTTTTCTGTTTCCGGCAAAAGGGGTTCAGAGGTCCACGATGAGATTTTTTATAAGAAAGGGAAAGGGTTTTACCGCCATTCCAATAATGCCGGCGGGATTGAAGGCGGGATGACTAACGGAGAGGATATTGTCTTGCGGGCAGCAGTAAAACCTATTTCAACATTGCGGAGACCGTTAAGGTCAGTTGATATAGTTTCCAAGAAGCCCTCGCGGGCCAGATTTGAAAGGGCGGATATTTGTGTTGTTCCCTCCGCAGGCGTGATAGGAGAAGCAGTGGCAGCATTTGAGATTGCCAATCTCATGCTTGAGAAGTTCGGTGGCGATAGCTTGGAAGAGATGAAAAGAAACTACCAGGGATATATTAAGCAGATAAGTAAATAACGGGATTTTAATAACCAATTAACCGCTCGCTAATTAACCAGTCAGACCCAGTCAGACGATGAACATTATTCTAGTCGGTTTTATGGGAACCGGGAAGACTGCCGTAGCCCGAGCATTAGCCAGAAAACTAAAAATGAAATATGTTGATTTAGATGATGTTATAGAAGCGGATGCTGGCCGTTCGATAAATAAAATTTTTGCAGAATCCGGTGAAGACCATTTCCGTTATTTAGAAAAAGAGGCCGCCCGGAAGGTTTCTAGTTTAGATCAACAGGTAGTTGCTACCGGTGGAGGCGTGGTTCTGGATAAACAGAATATGAAAAACCTCTCCAAAAATGGCGTTGTAGTTTGTCTTACAGCAACAGCGGCGGTTATTTATTCAAGGGTTAAGGACCAGAGCCATCGGCCGCTTCTCAAGGTTGATAAACCCCAGGAGGCAATAAAAAGGCTTTTAGATATCAGGCAACCCTATTACGCCCGGGCAGATTTTACAATTGACACTTCTGAGATGACCGCAGAAGAAACAGTAAGCAAAATTGTTAAAATGCTAAATTACGCTAATAAAAGACGGGTTTAAGGAATTAACCGGCTAACCGGCAAACCAATCCATATGCCAGAGATAAACCTAAAGTTACACAAAAATAGTTACCCCATTATTATCGGCAGCAAGATATTAACCGGATTTGCAAAAGCCCTCAAGCAAAGGTTGTTTCTGGGCAACCGGTTGGTAATAGTTACCAACCCAACCCTCAGGAGACTTAACTGGTTTAATCCTCTTTGCAAAAGGTTAAGCCGGGCAGGATATAAGGTGGGCGTGGTTAGTGTTCCCCCGGAAGCAACCCATCGCCGGGAGCCTGACTTAGAGAAATTTAAGTCCAACCAGATGGCGATGTATCTTTATGGCGAATTTTTAAAAAATCGGTTAGACAGGACTTCAACAGTTATAGCGGTGGGTGGCGGTACTACGGGAGATTTGGCCAGTTTTGCTGCCTCTACTTATATGAGGGGTATAAATCTGATTCATATTCCGACTACCCTGTTGGCGCAGGTAGATAGTTCGATCGGCGGGAAGACCGCCATCAACCTTCCGCAGGGCAAAAATTTAGTGGGCACCTTTTACCAGCCGCGGATGGTTTATATTGATATAGATGTGCTAAAAAGCCTTCCCCGACGGGAGATCCGTTGTGGTTTTGCAGAAATTGTAAAATACGGAGTAATTAAAGATGGCTCATTTTTCAATTATCTGGAAGAAAACATTGAGGTTATACAGGATATCATAAAGAGCAAGAATTAGTCCAGACACACTCATTTCTTGTTAAAGGTCATAACCCGCTGCTGCCAGATTAAGGCCTGGGTAGTCAAAAAGGATGAGCAGGAAAGAAGGGGGTTGCGGGAAATCCTGAATTATGGACATACAATCGGACATGGCATAGAAGCCGCTGGTCGATATACCAGATTCCATCACGGTGAGGCAATTTCAATAGGGATGCTCGTTGCCAGTCGGCTGGCATATATGATCGCTATGATTGCTGAACAGGATTTAATCCGGCAGAAAAAGTTACTTGAGGCAATCGGTCTTCCGACGACGGCTGGTTCTTTAAGTGTTGCCAGGATAACAAAGGCAATAATGCTGGATAAAAAGTTCAGAGGAAATAAACTCAGGTTCGTACTTCCCAAAGGGATTGGCTCCGTTGTTATTAGTGATAAGATTCGGTTTGATTTGATTATAAAGGCGTTAAAATTCCAGCTGAAGATATAAAATGACTTGGTCGGGTATGCCTGATTTGAATGACTTGAAAAGTTTAGTTACCTTAAATAGAATAGAAGGCTTTGGCGCGACCGGTCTTAGAAAGTTACTTGATTTTTTTGGAAGTCCGCAAGACATACTGCAGAATGCAGATAAATTAGCCAAAATACCGGCCATAACCCCGAGATTAGCTGATCGGATAGTACGCATAAAAAAAGAGTCAAATCCTTCCCGCGAACTTGAGTTAGCAGCAAAGGAACATATCCGAATAGTTAGTATTTTTGATGAATCATATCCAGCCAATTTAAAAAATATATTTTCTCCACCCATTCTTCTTTATGTTAAAGGCGAACTCCTTGCCGAAGACATTGCCAGTATTGCTATAGTTGGTTCGAGGAGACCAACCCTCTATGGTCGGTTTAGAGCGGAGAACTTGGCGGCTGACCTTGCCAGTAAAGGGATGACTGTAGTTTCGGGAATGGCCAGGGGGATTGATACCGCCAGTCATAACGGTGCCTTAAAGGTAAAGGGTAGGACAATAGCAGTCTTGGGCAGTGGCCTGGA
>JAUWXU010000019.1 GCA_030616145.1 Candidatus Omnitrophota bacterium
CACTGAATGCCTGATTAATATCAACCAGATAGACCATAATCCGGTTGTAATCCTCTTCTTTATTAAATTGACCAGTTTTGGTTTTCATTTCATTTCTGAAATTCAAGGCGGTTTCATAACGATGGTGGCCATCATCTATAAACAGGGTCTTGTCTTCCAGGTCTTCTTTTATCTTTGCGATATGCCCGCTCTCACTGATAGCCCACAACTTATGCCTTACCCGATCTTCATCTTCCAGATCGATAATCGGTTTCCTCCTGAGATAATCGTTGATAATCCCGGCGATGGTATGATTATTGTCTTCGTAAAAGGCAAATATCGGACTGAGGTTGGCCCGCGCTGCCCTTAACAGATTAAGCCGGTCCTGTTTTGCGGCAGAAAATGTCATTTCATGAGGCAGGATTACCTCGTCCTTAAAATCCTCCAACCGCACCAGAGGGATAAGCCCCCTTCTGATCTGTGATTTGCCAAAAATGGAATAGTCCTGCTCATAAAAATAGACTGCGGGCTTTTCATCTCTTTTTAATATCCCTGCCTTAAGCCATTTATCAAGCGTGTCCCGGGCCCGGGTGTATCTATTGTTGGATTCGGTGTCATCAGGATAAATCTTACCCAGTATAAGATGGATAATATTATAATCGCTATTTCGGTAATATCTGTCCTGGGCCTGGGGAGATATCACATCATAAGGAGGAGCTATGACCTCTGTCAGATTATTGATTTCTTTCTGATTATAAAGAATAGCTTTAAACGGATATATCTTTGCCATAATCCACGTAATATTTTATCTTGCAGATATGCTCTATTGATGAAATAACCAGATAGGCCTCCTGCAAGGTCTCGCCGGCAGCTATACTGCCGTGTCCCTTTATAATGACGCCCTTGTGATTCTTTAAAGCCGCGGCCGCATTCTCCGCTAAGGTCTTTGAGCCGGATTTTCCTTCTATTATTGGTATCTCATTAAAAAAGTATCCGCCTTCGTCGTCGACCGGAATTATTTTTTTCTCCTTCGCTATTATTGACTGGACAACAGCAAACGGCGAATGAACATGGATGATTGCCCGACTGGCCGTATTAAGATAGATATTTCGATGGACAATCAATTCTATCGAGGCCGATCTATCTGTTATCTCTTCAGCAACAAGCCCTGTTTCCACGATATCTCCCGCAGAAAGTTCATCAAGCATACTCCCTTTAATCGAAATAAGGATTTTATTGTTGCGCCTTACGCTTATATTACCGAAGTGGGAATAATTAAGACCCGAGGCCACCAGTTTTCTTCCAAACCCGATTATCTCTTTTTTCATAATGAATCCTTGTTGTCTTACTGCCCGGCCTTAACTTCGCTTCTTAACTCGCCGGTTACCTTGAGCATATTTTTAAGACTGGCCTTAACCTCTGGCCAATCCCGGGTTTTAAGTCCGCAGTCGGGATTTATCCAGAAGTTTTCTTTTGGAAATACCTTAAGCGCCCTCTCCACGGTTTTTTTCATATCCTCAGGCGCAGGCACAGCCGGAGAATGGATATCCCAGACCCCCAAGCCAATCTGGCGGTCAAAATTTATCTTCTCAAATGAATTCAGGATGTCTCCCCTGCTGCGTGAGGCCTCAATAGTAATTACGTCAAAGTCCATCTTGACGATATATTCCATAATTTCTCCAAATTCTGAGTAACACATATGGGTATGGATCTGCGTTTGCGCCTTTGACTGAGAGGCAAGATTAAACGCATTTACTGCCCAGTCAAAGTAATCAGCCCAATCCCTTTTTTTAATCGGTGTCTTTTCCCTGAAGGCGGGTTCATCAATCTGAATAATCTTGATTCCGACCCGCTCGTAGTCTCTGATTTCATCCTGCAGGCAGAGGGCTATCTGGTAACCTACCTCGCCAAGGGGAATATCCTCACGGACAAAACTCCAGGCAAGAATGGTAACCGGTCCGGTCAACATCCCCTTAACCGATTTTTTGGTCAGGCCCCGGGCAAATTTGATTTCCTCCACAGTCATCGGATGCGGCCTAGAGATATCCCCATAAATTATCGGCGGCCGGTAACCTCTTGTGCCATAGGAAATAATCCATCCATTCTTAGTAGTTGCGATCCCTTCCAATTTCTGGGCAAAAAACTCCACCATATCTGTTCTTTCAAACTCGCCGTGGACAAGTACATCCAGGCCAATCTCTTCCTGGAATTTAATCAAATCGGTAATCTTTTCTCTGATAAATTGCTTATACTGGGCTTGGTTTAACTTCCCGGATCTGTAGGCAGCCCTCTTTGACCTTACCTGAGCAGTCTGAGGAAAACTCCCTATTGTCGTTGTCGGAAAAAGCGGAAGTCCCAGGATTTTTCTTTGTTTGTTGACCCGCTCAGCATAACAGACATCTTTTACAAAATCTTTATCTCTTAAATTTTTGATCCTTTGCTTTACTTTATTATTAAGGCCGAAATTGGTGTTATACTCTCCGGTCCGACCTGTATCTGCGACCTCGCCTTCATAGGCCCGGCTAATCAATTGTAATTCCTCCAATTTTTCCCGGGCAAATGATATTCTTTTTAAAAGCTGCTGATCTAAGTCCTCGTTCCGCACGCTAATTGGAAGGTGATAGAGCGGAGCGGCATTAGAAATAACTATATCTTCGGTAAAGGCGTGTAACTCTTTTAATAAAGCTACTGCCTGAGCAATGTCGGTGCGCCAGATATTTCGGCCGTTTACGATCCCGGCGATTAAGGTCTTTCCCCGGGGAAAGCCGTGCCTTCTGATATTTTCCAGATTTCTCTTGCCGTTTACAAAGTCCAAACCTATTGCGCTCACCGGCAATTCATACAAATCCTTCAGAAAATCAACAGAATCATAATAGGTAAACAGATTAATCCTTGCAGGTGAGGCCGCTATCTTTTGATAGGCCTTTTTGATAAGATCGATCTCCTGGGCCTGCATCTCCATTACAAATGCGGGTTCATCGATATGTACTTCCTCAAATCCCTTGATAAGTTCAGAATAAACAGTGGCCAACGACAAAAAATAATCTCCAAATTTCTCCGGCCTAATACCCTTGGATAATTTCAAGAATGTGAATGGTCCTATTAAATAAGGGACGCCTTTCTGATATCTATCTTTGGTTTCCTTTGGTTTATTCCAGCTTGGCTTGAATAGAGAACTCTCAAATGAAGCCCCGAACTGCGGGACAAGATAATGATAGTTGGTATTAAACCACTTGGTCATCTCCAGGGCGTCTTTACCCCGGCATAAATTATAATAACCATCCAGATCTTTAGCGTTGTATAAACCAACCATTAAGGCGGTATCAAACATATTATCATAAAGGGTCATCTCGCCGACCGGAAATTTATCGACATAGGTCTGGTAGGTAGTCAGCATTTCGTCCTCTAATTTATGAATACCCTGTCGAAGTTCTTCTTCCGAAAGCTTTTTATTCCAGTAGCCCTCAATAACCTTCTTATATTCTCTGTTTCCACCCAACCTTGGAAAACCATAAGCATAACTTTGCACCAATACATCCTCCCTAAGTTACGTAATCTTCTATTTTAACACATTCTGTCGGCAAACTCAATCTGGGCGCCAGGCCTATCTGCCGGTAGGCAAGCATCTATATAACCCTGCGCGTGATAAGAACTGCGCACATAAGGTCCGCTTAATACATGGCGCATACCAAAGGAATATGCCTTATCTTTATAATAATCAAATCTCTCCGGGGTAAGATAGTCTTTAACCTCACAGTGGGCGGCAGTTGGCGCCAGGTACTGACCGATGCTCAAAAAATCACAACCGACCCGGCCCAAATCACTGAAAAGGTTGAGTACTTCCTGTTCTGTTTCGCCCAGGCCTAACATCAAACCGGATTTTGTAAATATGCGCGGGGCGTATTGTTTAATAAAGCGCAATATCTCCAGGGAAACTTCATAGTCGGCATCCCGCAAATCTCGGTAAAGGCGCGATACTGTTTCCAGGTTGCGTGCGATAACGTCCGGGCCTGCCTCTATCACCTTTTTAACTGCCTCTTTGCTGCCCTTAAAATCAGGAATGAGTATCTCAATACTCACTTTGAGCCGGCGAAGATTTAGTATTGTCTCCCTAAAGACCCCTGAGCCTCCATCAGGCAGGTCATCGCGGATAACGCTGGTAATTACCACGTGAGTTAAATTCATCTGCCTCACCGCCTCAGCCAGACGCCGGGGCTCGCTTAAATCGAGATTCCCGGGTTTTCCTTTTTTAATATTACAAAAGCGGCAATTGCGCGTGCAGATATTACCGAGGATTAAAAAGGTAGCCGTGCCTTTAGCAAAACACTCCGAAATATTAGGACAAAGGGACTCCTGGCAAACAGTATGCATCCCTAAACCACGCAGTAGGCGGCTCAACTCGCTGGACTTTCTAAAATCAATCTTTTTTCTAAGCCAGGACGGTTTTCTTAAAACAGTCTTCATCTGTCTTGCCCGACCGGGAGCGAAAAATATTCCACTCCGGCCTGCTGTATTTCTCTCTGTTTAAATATTCGGCCAGGTCATTTTCCTGCCCGGATAAATCTCCTTCGGATAATTCCGGACAACTGGTTTGTTTAAAACTTTTTATTAATTCAGCGGCGAATTCATCAAATTCTACCGGCCTGTCCAGGGCCTCGGCCAGAGTAGTTACCCTCTGTTCCAAGTGTCCTGGTCTTTCTCTTAAAAGTGAGGCGGTAAAACCCATCTCGCCCCTTAAAGGAATAGAACCATGCTGAAAGATTGTGTTATGAAATCTCCTCTGGGCATTCCCCCCGATTTTTCTGCTGTTGATTAAGATATCGTATTTTTCACGCCCGCTGAAACAAAAAGCGGTCTTACGACCGAGGTTTTTTATAACTTCAGTCTGGTCAACAGCAAAACCGGCCTCAAGGCCCAGGGCCTGATAGGCCCTGATAATAAATGAGCAAATCCGTTTAAACGAATTTTCAATCGAACGGTTGCATTTAAAATGCTGGTGCGAACAGACAATACTATAGGTCAACTCCTCGGCATGGAAGACGATACCACCGGCGGTTATTCTGCGGACAAAGCCAATAGACCTCTTTTTACATTCAGCCAGATCTAATTCCCGAACAGGATCCTGGAAATAACCAATGGACAAAGACGGGGATTGCCAGCCGTATATCCTCAGGGTAGGTGGCGCAACCCCCTGGACATATGTCCGCAAAACGGCTTCGTCAACAGCCATATTCCTGGCGGCATCATTATGACCGGTCATTAAAAGACGCCAATTTGTTAAGGATTCCATCGCAGGTTAAGCTCTCGCCCGGCCTTTGTTTCGTCAGGCCTGGAAACAGGGGTAGTTAATGGTGTGTCTTTGACTGCTTGAGGATTTGTCTGGCTCAACTCGGCAATCTCCTTCATTGCCTCAATAAATCTATCCAGTGTATCTTTGGATTCGGTCTCAGTCGGTTCAATCATCAATGCTTCTTTAACAATCAAAGGAAAATATATTGTCGGTGGATGAAATCCTTTATCAATGAGGGCTTTGGCAATATCCAGGGCATGCACACCTTTTTCCAGTTGTTTGGCTGCCGAAAAGACACACTCGTGCATGCAAATCCGGTCGTAAGGAAGGTGATAATATTTTTTTAGACCGGCCATTATATAATTTGCGTTTAAAACCGCCTTTTCGCTGGCTTCAATAAGGCCATCTTTGCCTAAAAGCAGTATATAGGCATAGGCCTTTAATAACACATCAAAATTTCCGTAAAAAGAGGCAATCCGGCCAATGCTTTCAGGCCAATTTTCTTCCAATGCGTATGTCCCGTCCGACCGCTTGACTACCTTGGGCACCGGCAGAAACCGGGCCAGATCCTTGCGCACGCCCACCGGGCCTGAACCAGGACCGCCGCCGCCGTGAGGCGTGGCAAATGTCTTATGCAGATTCAGGTGTACAATATCAAAACCGATGTCGCCGGGACGGACCTTGCCGAGGATAGCATTAAGATTGGCACCGTCGTAATACACGAGGGCATCATTCTGGTGGGCAAGGGAACATATCTGCCTAATCTGAGAATTAAATATCCCCACAGTATTGGGACAGGTAAGCATTACCGCGGCAACCTCGGAATTAAGCTTATTTTTGTACTGATTAAAATCCATTACTCCGTTTTTGTCTGTCGGTATAGAAATGGTCTGATAACCGGCAATTGTTGCACTGGCTGGATTGGTCCCATGGGAAGAATCAGGAATAATTATATATCTTTTTTGGTTGCCCCTATCGCGATGATAGGCCGCAACCAGCATCATCCCGGTCAGTTCACCGTGCGCGCCGGCCATTGGTTCGGTAGTAACCTCATGCATGCCGGTCAATTCAGCAAGTAACCTTTCTAGATTATATAAAACTTCCAGCGCCCCCTGGGTAAGCATCCCTCCCAGTAAAAGCTGGGGAAGAAGTGGGTGCAGCTGAGAAAAGCCGGGCAGCTTAGCAATATCTTCCATAAATTTGGGGTTATATTTCATTGTGCAGGAACCCAGCGGGTAAAAATGTGTATCAATTGAAAAATTCATCCGCGAAAGCCGGGTAAAATGCCGGACTACGTCTAGTTCAGACACCTCGGGCAGATCGGCTATTCCTTTTCTTTTATATCTGGCCGGAATGTCTTTTGCCGAAGGGACATCGCATTTAGGCAGACGCAGGCCTTTTCTTCCCTTGACCGACCTTTCAAAGATTAGCTCCATAATACTACCTCCAGGTTTTCGGCGTACCTGACAATCTCTTCTTTAGTCCGCTTTTCAGTCACGCAGACCAACAGATAATTTTCCATGTCTTTGTAATACTTACCCAGTGAAAGGCCCGGACTGAACCCCCGTTCGATCATCGGGGCAATAATCTCACGGGCATCCTTAGGCAAACAGACTGTAAATTCATTAAAGGTAGGGGAACTTCGCTTAACCTCAACGCCCTTAATCTGGTCTATCCGGCTTTTGGCAAACTCGGCCTTGTCAAAATTTAAACGGGCCAGGTCTTTCAATCCTTGCTTCCCCAAAATGCTTAAATATATTATTGCCCGTAAAGCACATAATGATTCATTAGAACAAATATTGGATGTCGCCTTTTCCCTGCGGATGTGTTGTTCGCGGGCCTGAAGAGTCAGGACAAAGGCCTTTCTGCCTTGCCGGTCAACAGTCTGGCCTACAATCCGACCGGGCATCTTACGCACATACTCCTGCCGGGTAGCCAAAAATCCTAAATAGGAACCGCCGAAAGAAAGAGGCAGGCCCAAACTCTGTCCTTCGCCAGTAACAATATCCGCGCCCATCTCTCCGGGCGTCTTCAATATCCCCAAAGATATCGGATAAACCGATTCAATTGCCAGAGCGCCAAGCCGATGAACGGCCTCAATGATATCAGAATGGTCATCTATTGCTCCAAAGAAATTGGGGTTTTGCAGGATTATTGCTGCGGTCTTATCATCCAGATGCCTGAAAATTTCCTCTCTTGTGCTCTGGCCGTGTTCTAATGGTATTTCCACAAAATCTATTGCCAGATTACTGGTATAAGTATACATTATCTTCCGGTAAATCGGGTTTACTCCGCCACTAATTAAAATCTTGTTTCTGTTTGTGATCCTCAAGGCCATCATTGCCGCCTCATAAAGCGCTGTCCCGCCGTCATACAAAGAGGCATTAGCCACATCCATCCCGGTCAATAAAGAAATCCCGCTCTGATATTCGTAAATCGCCTGGAGGGTTCCCTGAGAACACTCGGGTTGATAAGGAGTATAAGAGGTGTAAAACTCGGCGCGGCCGACAAGATGAGAAACTACAGCCGGAATATTATGGTCGTAAAACCCGCATCCCAGGAAATTGACCAGGCCAATCGCATTTTTATTGGCCATCCTTTTCAGGTAGTCGTAAACCTCGAATTCAGACCGGCCTTCGGGCAGATTGAAGGATTTCGGACGATATCCTGCGGGAATATCTTTAAAAAGCTGATCAATGGAATTCAGCCCGATAGAATTGAGCATCTCTTTGGTTTCCTGAGGCGTGTGAGGGATATAGTTCATTTTTCAGGCCTATTCAGAAAGGCACGATAGCCTATGCTGTTCATAAGTTTATCTTTTTCATTCGGGTCGGAAATCTCTAATTTAACAATCCAACCCTCCTGGTAAGGAGAGCTGTTTATCAGTTGGGGTGAGGACTCTAATTTTTTATTCAGTTCCACCACCTTGCCGGACAGGGGGGCATAGACATCACTGGCTGCCTTGACTGATTCAATGGAACAAATTCCATCAAACTGCTTAACCGATTTTCCCACCTCAGGCAGTTCTACAAAAGTAATATCTCCCAACTGTTCCTGGGCATACGCGGTTATACCAACAGTTGCCTTTTGCCCTTCCATTCTTACCCATTCGTGCTCGCTGGTGTATAAAAGTTTCTCGGGAATATTCACATTCACCTCGCTTTCCTTATTTTCTTAAAGACGTATCTTTCAAAAACGGTCTTTTTGTTGTAACAGCTTCTATTATTACGGAGTTATTCCGGATTGAAACCGGTAGACCAGTCTTTGCCTCAGCCGAGTCAACATAACCCAATGCTATGCCACAACCAAGGCTGGGTGAAAAGCCCCCGCTGGTAACCCGACCAATCTTCTCTTCTCCATTAAAAATCTGATAATCGTGCCGCGGGGAACGCCGCGAAGAGGCCCGGATAGCCACAAGACTCTTTTTAACCCCGGCCTTTTTTTCATCAAGCAAGGCGGACTTGCCGATAAATTCCTTGTCCAGATCAATCATTCCCTCCATCCCTGCCTCTAAAGGAGAGGTCTGTTCGCTAATATCCCGGCCATAAAGGACATAACCCATCTCCAGCCGCAGGGTATCTCTGGCGCCAAACCCGGCGGGCTTGACTCTTTCATCATCTAAAAGTAACGACCAGAGTTCTCTGGTCTTTTCAGAACTGATATAAATTTCGTAGCCCAATTCGCCGGTATAGCCGGTGCGACTGATTATATTTTTTTCTCCCAGGACATCAAAATAATCAAATGTATAGTATTGAAGTTCGTTGATCCCGGAACCGAAGAGGCCGGCAAGAATATCTCTGGAAAGCGGCCCCTGCAGGTCAAGCTTGCCTGTTCTATCTGAACGGTCTTCTAATAATGCGTTTTTATTCAGATTTGTCTGGATGTGTAAAAAATCCCTCTGGGTAGTAGCCGCATTGACAACTATCATCCACTCCTCACTGGCGCGGCGATAAATTACCAAATCGTCAATGATCTTTCCTTTCTCATTCAACATCACGCCGTATCTGCAGTTATTCAAAGGTATATCTTTTACCTTTGTGGAAAATAAAAAGATATTTTCCATTCCGCTTTTTTCCGGCTCGGCCTTCAGAAAAAACTCACCCATATGACAGATATCAAATACGCAGGCAGCCCTGCGACAATAAAGGTGTTCATCAATTATCCCGGAGTACTG
>JAUWXU010000061.1 GCA_030616145.1 Candidatus Omnitrophota bacterium
TGGCCAGATCGCTTAAATGGTTTTCGACTATCTTAAAGGCCAGGGAATCTTTTCTGCCCTTGGCCTTAAGCTGAATCAGGAGGCACTCTTTTGGGTTTCTTGCCCCTACACCAAGGGGGTCAAATGCCTGAATAAGGGAAAGGACCCTTTCGGCATCTTTAAGCGGGACATCCAGTCTTTTAGCTACCTCCTCCAGGGAGTCCCGAAAATAACCATTCTCACCTATATTGCCAATGAGCCCTTCCCCGATTTTACAATCCTCTTTTTTAATCGAAGACAGCCTCAATTGTCTCAAAAGATGCTCCTGTAAAGTCAAATGCTTGGTAATCAGGCTTTGTCGATAGTTATATTTTTCCCTTAATTGCTGCCGGTTATAACCGGGGCTAAAATAGTCATCGCGGTCATCGCCATCCCGCTTAGTCAATTCTATCAACCGGTCAATTTCAGCCTCACGGCTAGAATCTTCCAGTCCTTCGACCTGTCCGTCTTCCAGAAGAGGATTTTCCTCTAACGCCTTATATAGATAGGACTTAAGTTCTAAGAGAGGTTGCTGCAGGATACGAATGGCCTGCTTCATCTGGGGTGTCAGGATCAATTTCTGGACTAATTTTTGAGATAAAACCATTTTCATAGTAAACGTATTATAGCATATTTTGCTGTCTATGGCAAGCAGAATCTTTGGACGCGGTATTCGGTTAGCCGAAACAAGTTTAAGTTGTCCACAACCGTAATCACCTCCAAGGTGAATGATATATTAAATTATCAATTTGTCAAAGAACGAAAGAGCAGGGTAACCCATGTGGCGCTATTTAATGGTAACTCATGTGATGCTATTTGTCACTTAAGCCCCGGCTACGGTTGTGGATAACTACTAAAAAAATACCCACCCTGCTTTTGGCAAGGTGGGCTGAATTATTATTGATATTGATTAGACTCTTTTCTTTCTCTTCCTACCAAACGCCAGCCCTAACAGCCCGCTGCCGAATAGAAGCATAGTAGCTGGTTCGGGAACAACTTTGACTGCATCAAACAAGGCACAACTATCCAAGCCGGAACCTAGTGAGTTTACGACATAAAGCTGCAAAGTATAATTTCCACTTTCCGGTGCTGTCCAGCTCCAGTATTCCCACGGACCATCTCCATCGTCGCCAAGTGTTAAAACATCTAAATACCAGGGAGTGGCCATGAAGTTTCCAGCAGCATCAAAGATATCCACAGCAGCATTATCATTATAAGGGAGGTGATCCCGAGTATCGAAAGCCGCCCAACCTTCTATCCACAAACCTGATGAAATACTGAAGGTTTGACTTAAGGTAATATATGAATCAGGTCCATCGGTCTTAAGTTCGGCAAAATAACCACCCTCAATCGGGCCATATGCTGTTCCTTGGCTACCAGTATGTGTAGTTACCGCGTGAGCACTACCTCCAGAAGGTATGAAAGCTGTCCAATCGGTCAATCCTGCTTCAAAACCACCATTTGAAATTACCGCTTCTGCAACTCCTCCTGGTCTCAATATTAATCCAACAAGCGCCAATACGAATAAACTAAAAAATAAACGTTTCATTGAAAATCACCTCCTTTTATCTTGTTTCTGTTACTCAAAGCTCTATCCTCATTGATATTAAGCATAAACCGTGCCAGGTATGTATAAAAATTACAAATAGTTACAACTCATTTTTTATCTTATAGTTAAGGCCTTTAAGCAAGACACAGTTGCCAGAGTCAAACAAAACAAAAGTGTAAGTTTCAGTGACAATCATTAAAGATTTTCTATCAAATCTTAACCCAACTTTCAACTTATAAGCAAGTTAGCGAAATGTAGGTTTTGTTTACAGAAAGCTTGAAATTATGAACAATTTAGCCTTTTATTTTCGACGTGGTTTTATTTTTCCTTCCGTGGTGCTATTTGTCGGTTAAACCCGCAAACTATATCCTTTGTCGGCTTAACCGCTAACCGAACACTGTTTAGGGGTTGACACATTGAATTAAAGATGATAGCATACGGTTAAAAAGTTAGGGATTAGTACACTAGATCCGCAATCATTCTAAATAAAACTTATACCAGGAGGAAAGAGATGGATTATTTTTTAACTGAAGAACAAACAATGATCAGGGACCTCTGCCGGCAGATTGCCGAAGAAAAAATCAGGCCTCAGTCAGCTGAACTGGACGAAAAAGAAGAGTTTCCCTGGGAGATTATCAAGGTTTTAGGCCAGAGTGACATGTTCAGGATATTTATTGAGGAAAAATACGGCGGTACCGGCGGAGGGGTCTTCGAATTCTCAATAGCAACTGAAGAATTATCCCGGGCATGCGCGGGCGTGGCAATCGGTTACGCCGGAACTGCCCTGGGCGCATATCCAATTATGATGTTTGGTTCGGAGGAACAAAAGAAAAAATACCTGCCTGATATAGCCAGCGGAAAGAGACTGGCGGCCTTTGCCTTAACCGAATCAGCTGCTGGTTCAGATGCCGCGGCTATTCAGGTTAGTGCCAAAAAGGAAGGAGAACATTACATAATAAACGGCACCAAACAGTGGATTACCAACGGAGGCGAGGCAGAGATATACGTGGTCTTTGCAGTAACCAACCGGTCCAGAGGAGCGCGGGGAATCAGCGCCTTTATAGTAGAAAAGGGCACTAAAGGATTTGATTTTGGCAAAAAAGAAAAAAAATTGGGTATCCGTGCCTCTGCTACCAGAGAATTAGTATTTACCGATTGCAAAATCCCCGAAGAAAACCTTCTCAACCGTGAAGGCATGGGTTTTCCGATTGTCATGGCAACCCTTGATAAATCCCGGCCGGGGATAGCTGCCCAGGCAGTAGGAATTGCCCAAGGGGCATTAGACCTGACCGTCGAATATGCCAAAAAAAGAGAGCAATTCGGCAATCCAATCACCGCGTTCCAAGGGATCCAGTTTATGCTGGCGGATATGGCTACCCAGATTGAGGCGGCCAGGGCACTGACCTATGCAGTGTGCAGGGAAATAGACCGCGGAGCAAAAAAAATCTCAAAGGATTCGGCAATGGCAAAATTATTTGCCTCTGACATGGCAATGAAGGTTACGATTGACTGTGTCCAGATATTTGGAGGCTACGGATATATGAAGGATTATCCAATAGAAAAATATATGCGCGATGCCAAGATAACCCAGATTTATGAGGGGACCAACCAGATTCAGAGAAGTATTATTGCCGCAAAGTTAATCAAAGAAAACGCGGGAAAAAATAAAGCTGGTTAATTGGTTAACAGGCTAACCCGCTAACCCGCCAACCAATTAATCTGTATAATCAGTATTTAAATCTCTGTAATCATCTTATTATATGAATATCATTGTCTGCATAAAACAAGTTCCTGAGACGACCGAAGTAAGAATAGACCCCCAAACAAATACCCTGATCAGAGAAGGAATTGCCAGTATTATTAATCCTTTTGATATGTATGCCATTGAAGAGGCAATCCGGCTAAAAGAACAACAGGGAGGGCAGGTAACTGCTATAACCATGGGACCACCCCAGGCAGAATCTGCCCTGCGGCAAGCAGTGGCCCTGGGAGTTGACCGGGCCGTGCTTTTATCTGACCGGGCATTTGCCGGCGCAGATACCTGGGCAACCAGTTATACCCTGGCAGCTGCGATCAAGAAATTGGGTGCCTTTGACCTTATTATCTGCGGCAAACAGGCCTCCGACGGTGATACAGCCCAAGTAGGGCCGGGCATATCAGTCCACCTGAACATTCCCCAGATAACCTATGTTAAAAAAATAGAAGAAATCAATATAGACAATATCCGGGTCGAAAGGATGACCGAAGAGGGCTTTGAAATTATCTCTTCACCCCTGCCTTGTCTATTAAGCGTGGTCAAGGAAATAAATGAACCGCGGCTTCCATCTTTAAAAGGGATGATCAAGGCAAAAAAAATAGAGCTAATAAACTGGTCAAATAATGATTTGAATATCGATGGCGATAAAACCGGCCTCGATGGTTCCTTGACTCAGGTAATTAAAATTTTTACCCCTCCTCCACGCAGGGGCGGCCAGATCTTTGAAGGTGAGATTCACCACTCAGTAGATAAACTGGTTGACTTGTTGAAGAAAGATATCACATGAATATTAAAATCATTGAAGATAGATGCACCGGTTGCGGGCTCTGCGTCAAGGTCTGCCCCTACAATGCAATAGAAATAGTTGATAATCTGCCAATAATTAAAGATAACTGTATATACTGCGGCGAATGTCTGAGGGCCTGCAAATTCGAGGCAATGGTCCTCAAAAAGACCGAAAAGAGAGAAAAAGACATCGCTAGTTATCAGGGAGTCTGGGTATTCTGTGAGCAGAGAAACGGCCAGATTCAGAGCGTATCCTACGAACTTCTGGGAAAGGGAAGGGAATTAGCTTATAAATTAAATACCGAGCTCTGCGGCGTCCTGCTCGGAAAGAACCTGAAAAAAGATAAGGTAAACGATATCATCTGGCGGGGAGCTGATAAAGTATATCTAGTCTGTTCAGAAGAACTGGCAGATTACCGCAACGAGCCCTATACAAAAGTATTGACTGACCTTATTGAGGAATATAAACCGGCAATCTTCCTGGCCGGAGCTACATCGATCGGAAGGTCATTAATCCCCAGAGTAGCAGTTAAG
>JAUWXU010000092.1 GCA_030616145.1 Candidatus Omnitrophota bacterium
TAAACTGTTAAACTGCTGAATCGAGGTTATATCAGTGAAAATTCTCCAGATTCTTCCGGAACTAAATCTTGGTGGAGTTGAGCGGGGGACGATTGATTTGGCCCACAGACTGATTCTACACGGCCATCAGGCTGTAGTTATATCTAACGGTGGTCGTCTGGTTGAACAGTTGCAGAAAATGGGTGCAAAACACTATGTATTACCAGTGCACAGAAAATCACTTTTTTCTATTTTGTTGATGATCAAAAAAGTGGCTGATGTTATAAAGAAAGAGGGTGTAGATATAGTTCATGCCCGCAGTCGGGTCCCCGCGCTGATAGCCTATTTTGCCTGCAAAAAGACTAACGCAAGATTTATTACCACCGCCCATGGTTATTATAGCAAGCATTTTTTCAGCCGGGTGATCGGATGGGGGAAAAGAGTTATTGTTCCCAGCCAGGTGATATCCAGACATATGATAGATACTTTTAAGGTCCGTCGGGAAAAGATTTGTTTGATTCCGCGGGGAGTAGATTTATCCGCCTTTAATCTAGAGAAAAAAGACAAAACCAATGGACCGGGACAGGAAATAATAGTTGGGATTGTAGGACGGATTAGCCCCATAAAGGGCCATATCTGTTTTATCAGGGCTATTTCCCGGATTGTCAGAAGGATTCCTAAATTAAAGGTTTTGATAATTGGCGATAGCCCTCCTAGTAAGGATGAATATAAAGAAGAGGTAAAACTATTGATCAGGCGGTTAGGCCTATCTCCATATGTTAAATTCCTGGGTACCCGGGAGGATATACCGGCTATTTTAGCTGGATTGGATGTCCTGGTGATGGCCAGTTTAGCTCCGGAATCCTTTGGCAGGGTATTGATAGAGGCTGGTGCGGTTGGCGTGCCAACAGTGGCTACCAATGTGGGTGGGGTAGTAGATATTATAGATGATGGCAAGACAGGTCTATTGGTTTCTCCGCAAAACCCTGAACAGATGGCCGTAGCGATTAGCCGCCTTATTAAAGACAGGGATTTTGCCCTCTCTTTGGCCAGGGCAGCTCGGGAAAAAGTAGCCCGGGAGTTCAGTCTGGACTTGATGATCCGGCGAACCATCAAGGTCTACGAAGAAGTAAAAAAAGAAACAAAAATATTGATTATCAAGTTTGGAGCGGCCGGTGATTTAATCCTGGCTATTCCAAGCTTCCGGGCCATCAGGAAAAGATTTCCGGCCGGCAAAATTACTCTTCTGGTTGAACCGGCTCACCGTGAAATTGTCCGAGGATGTCCCTATTTGGATTATATAGTTGTTTATGACCGCAAAAAAAAAGGACCATTCCTTAAAAAATACTCTTAAATTGAGTAGCAGGTTGAGAGGGGGGGATTTTGATTTAGTGATAGATTTACAGAATAATTTCAGGAGTCACTTGATTTCATATTTGAGCTGTGCACCAAAAAGATATGGATATAATCGGGGAATTGGCAGATTTCTTTTAACCGATAAGGCCAATGAGGTTAGAACTATCATTCCCCCCCTACGGCATCAACTCAGGGTTTTAAATCTTTTAGGGATAGGTGAGATAAATGATGATTTGGAACTTTGGCCTTCAGAAAAGGATGAAAGAGCAATTTCAGATTTTCTTTCAGAGGAGGGGTTGTTATCCGGTCAGCTTTTGATCGGTATAAATCCGGGCAGCAGCAGAAGATGGGAGACCAAAAGATGGCCTCTGGCAAGATTTGCTGAGCTGGGGACTAGATTGTCACAAGAACTGGGGGTAATGGTTGTAATTACCGGCCAGAAATCAGAGCAACATCGCAGCCAAAAACTTATCTCTTTGGCGGAAGGGAGAATAATTAATGCTGTCGGCAAAACTTCCCTCACAGAGCTGGCCTACTTAATCAGTCGCTGTCAGGTATTTATTAGCGGGGACACCGCACCCCTGCATGTGGCCGCGGCGATGGGCGCAAAACTGGTAGCTTTATTCGGGCCGACTGACCCAGTACGGCACTTGCCTCCCGGCAATAACCATATCGTCATCAGAAAGGACTTAAGGTGTAGTCCCTGTTATCGAGACAGGTGCTATAAGAAGCATATCTGTATGGAAAAGATTACGGTTGATGAGGTACTAAACGCTGTAAAAAGACAGCTGGAATAAATTGCTAAATTGCTAAATTGTTAAACTGTTAAATTGTTATTCTTTGGCAGTTTAATAGTTTAGCAATGTAACAGTTTAAATATAAGGATTTACTATGAATATTTTATTACTGACGACGCATCTGGACATTGGCGGAATAAGCAACTATACCATCTGGCTGGCTGAGGCCTTAAAGAAGAAGGAGCATCGCGTGATAGTGGCTTCCAGTGGAGGAGAGTTGCTTACAGAGCTGAACAAGAAAAATATCCCCCATTTCAAGATTAATATCCGGACCAAGAAAGAGTTCAGTCCTTTGTTGATTCGAGCAGGTTCTGTTCTTGTTGAACTGGTAAATAAAGAAAATATAGATTTGATTCACGCCCAGACCCGCATAGCTCAGCTGCTTGCTCACCATGTATCAAGGCTGACCAAAATTCCTTATGTTACTACCTGCCATGGTCTTTACAAAAAGCGACTGATCAGAAGAATTTTTCCCTGCTGGGGAGATAGGGTCATTGCTATTTCAGAGCCGGTAAGAGAAAATCTCGTTAATTGCTTCAAGCTTCCCAAAGACAGGGTAAGATTGGTTCATAATGGATTAGATGCAGACCGTTTTTCCAGGCATTACTCAAAAGAGGAAAAGGAAAAGATAAAAAGAGATTATGGTTTAAAAGAAAA
>JAUWXU010000085.1 GCA_030616145.1 Candidatus Omnitrophota bacterium
AAAATAAAAGGCCTCACTCTTTTCGAGCGAAGCCTTATTTAAATAAAAAAGCTTTTCTCCTCACCCTCGAAAGAGAAATGTCTATTAGATTTTCCTATAGGTAAGATCTCCTGACTTGTGCTTCAACCTAGTCCCAGTACCTTCCAATAACGCAAAAGCGCTAAACAATTTAGTCTTTTGCGAAACTGTGATTTTCCCGCTTATCTACCTTGATATTCAGCGGTTCTGGTTTCGTCAGCACCACAGTGGCGGGGCCGTGCCTCTTCGGACTTCCCTCACCTATAGATGTTTAATTCGCGTTTTATTCTTTGGCTATTGCAAAACAGATTGCGCCGGCAAGAAGTATAACTACTCCGATCGATCCTCTTATCAATGCCAGTACATCCCAGCGCCAGATTACTATTGCCCATATCCCACCAATAACTAAAACTATGCCCAGGGCAATTTTTAGAGCCGTCATTATTCCTGCCTTTACTGATTTCTTTTCTTCGGCCATGCCTTTCATCCCTCCTTCTTCAAATTATGTATTCCTTAAGGTTATCTATTATAGGTAATATCTTTTCTTTTGTCAAGAAAAAATGAATTTACTTCAATTCCCTTTTTAGAATTTTTCCAGTAGGTGTCTTCGGCAAAGTGGTTCTAAACTCAATAGAGCGGGGAATTTTATAAGGGGCTAACCTTTGACGGCAAAAATGGATAATTTTCTGTTCGCTGGCCTTCTCCCTCTTTTTCAAGACTACAAATGCCTTGGGGACTTCGCCTTTATATTTATCCTTTATACCAATTACTCCTGCTTCAGCTACCTTGGGGTGTTGATAAAGGACATCTTCGATCTCTTTCGGATAAACATTTAAACCCCTAACAATTATTATGTCTTTTTTTCTATCAACCAGATAGATATAACCATCCCTATCGACTTTGGCCATATCGCCAGTGTATAGCCACCCCTCTTTAATGGCCAGAGAGGTTTCATCAGCAAGATTAAGATAGCCTTTCATTACGTTAGGCCCTTTGACCAATAATTCACCGACCTGGTCAGGGGGTAATTCATTTCCAGATTCATCCAGGACTTTTATTTTTATGTTCACCAAAGGCGGTCCGACCGACCCGGGTTTATACTGGCCAATCAGGGGGGTAACCGCTACTGCTGGTGAGGCCTCTGTCAGACCGTAACCCTCAAGAAGAGGAATCTTAAATTTTGATTCGAACTTATTTAGTATCTCAGCGGGAAGCTTATCTGCCCCTGATATACACAGCCGCAGGGGGTTGAGAAATCTGAAGATTCGCAGACTTAATATTCGGGGAACTTTTAAGCCCGTTAAAATATTATAGATAGGCGGAACGCCGATAAATATAGTAACCCGATTGATGATTATATTCTTTAGGACTTTTTTAAATGGCCTGACTGATTCAATAATGGTTATTCTGGCGCCCACATAGATAGGCATTAAAATACAGATGGTTAAAGTAAAGGAATGGAACATCGGCAACAGGCATAAAAAATTATCTCGGTCAGTTATCTTAATTCTATTAATGCAGGCAGTCACATTTGAAATTAGGTTGCGGTGGGTTAGCATTACGCCTTTTGGCTGGCCGGTAGTACCGGATGTATATAATATACAGGCAACATCTTCAGATTCAATGGACCTTACTAAATCAATCGGCCCGACATCTTCAAAAAGAGCTGAGAATGCTGTTGTGTCAGGGAAGTTGCCGTCGATGATTACAATATTTTCGAGATGGTCCAGACGCAGTCTTAACTGGCGGACTGTTTCGATAAACTCAGATGAGGTAATGATGATTGATGTTTTGGAATCTCCAAGAATAAATTTCAATTCTCCCGGAGCGAGCATATAATTCAGGGGTATTACTATTGCACCTGCCTTTAAAATAGCAAAATAATTGATAACATATTCAGGAGTATTCTTGAGGAGGATGGCAATCCTGTCGCCTTTGTTTACTCCCAATTTAATTAAACCGCGGCTGAGTTTATCTACCTGATTATTTAAGTCCCGATAGGATATTTTTTTTTGATTGAAGATCAGACATTTTTGGCGGGAGTGTTTGAGTGCATTTTGATTTAAAATTGCCGGTAAGGTTGTTAGCATTGGGCCAGGGTAAGTGGAGATACGTAATCTCCCTGTTTTGCTTTTAGTTCTTCCAGTCTTTTTTTCTGTTGATCGAGGGTCTTAAATAAAATTTCCGGCGTATCGGGAACCTTCGTTTTATAGATATTCACAATCCTTTCAATTTTGGCTAAGTTTTGAGGAATTCTTAACGTAAATTGTTTTAGATAATCATCCTGAGAGTAATCTTTGTTTAGTACTGCTTTGAACAGCGCCTTAAGGTCTTTGTATTCAGGTAGATAGCCGCTGGGGCTTTTAATTGCGCCAATTTCTTTGTTGACCCGGAGTTCCATCCATTTGAGCCATACCATCTTATCATTTTTGTCGTTGATAAAATTTCCTTTTTGGTCTTTTAAGAAATAATTTACCGAAAAGATAAACGGCGGTTTTTTTACACTGGCCCCGAATTTTAAGTTGTTTTCTATATATTTACCTACTGGTATGGAAAGGAAAGATAAATTAGCCATTGGGTTGAATTTTCTGATTCCCTCTTTCCCTAAGGCAGCGGCAGTAGTTTCGGATTCCAGCGAGGCCCCTTTGGTTATTATGCCATGTGTCCAGTCAAATGCCTCTTCTACCGGAACCCAGGTATCAGAATCCCGCCCTCCATAGATTATCCCTTTGACTATGGCCCCTTGCGGATTATCCAGCTCAGAGTCCAAGTTTTCCAGTAGTTCCAGAGAAAGGGTGAACCGCGCATTTCTGTGCGAGGCCGGTATTTTGTTACCATTGGCATCTGTCTTCCCAGGAGACCATTCGCCAGAGTAATTAATCCCTCTTTCCGGAATCTCCCCATCCTTGTCAACCCAATAGACGTCTTTGTCTTTGGTGAGCAGGACATTTGAAACTATAATTTCCCCCGGGGAGTTCAGTGTCTTCCAGATTATTGGGTCATCTTTAGAGTTTATTCCCTGGATTATCCCGAACATCCCCTTTTCTACATTGACTGCCCGTATTTCCTCGCCCACCTTTCTGATATAGACGATGTCGTCTCCAACGATACTTTCACCGCTCAGCATAGACGTAGAGGTCTTTCCGCACAAAGAGGGAAATGCGCCGGTAAAATAGCTTATTCGTCCTTTCGGTCCGTGTACTCCCATTAGAAACATATGCTCGGTTAGCCACTGCTGTTCTGATGCCTTGTTTATTGCCAGACGCATAGCCAATTTCTTGTGCCCAATGGTATTACCGCCGTACTGGGTATTCAT
>JAUWXU010000041.1 GCA_030616145.1 Candidatus Omnitrophota bacterium
AGGCCAAATTCCTCCCTGGCCATCCTTGACAAGTTCTTCAATGTATCAAAGTCCAGATTGACCTTGGCTATGTTGCCGTCGGGAAGAACCATACCTCCGTGAACAGTCCCGGTCTGAACGCTTATCTTGCTTATGCCGGTGTATTTATCTCCCAATCTCTGATTATATCCGTTAATGAATGCACGTAGTTCTTCCGGTCTTGAATTCTTGCCCCCTATCTCACCAATTTCCCCTCCCACTGAAACTTCAATTCCCTGTGGCTGGACCTCACGAATAAACCTAGTCAGTTCGGCGCAGACCTCATAATTAAGCCGTTGCTGTTCTTCGAGGGTTGGTTTGGACAGGTCAACCAGAGTGGAGGAATCAATATCAATATTATAAAATCCCGCGGCTACTGCTTCTTTGATTAAAGATTTAATTGCCCCTATTTCTTTATCGGGGTCCTCTTTATATTTGCTTATCTTGGCCTGGAAATGATCGCCCTGGATAAATACCGGGCCTGAAAATCCCTCTCTGACAGCAGCAGCAAGACATACAGCAGCATATTCTGCGGGAGGCTGGTCTGTATAGACTATCTCCGTCCTGGCTATTTCAAATATAAATGCACCGGCATTCTTTGCACTGGCTACTCTAAATAATGCCCTGGCTAAATCATAGGTCATTCCTCTTAGATTTATGGCCGGGACCGTAAGCCCCCCAAACTCAGACCGTCCTCTGGCCTGATAAAAGCTGTTTATACTTGCCGGATAAATCCCCTTTTCCCGAGCAGTATTTAAAATTACTCCAGCAATTTCTTTTTTGCGGGCTATATCTTTACTGAGGGCCAGTTCCAATACTACTTTATCCATTTCCTGTGAAGCCGGTGACATAATCTTCCTCCTGTTAGGCCGTTAGCGACATTCGGGTTTCGGTTAGTGATTAGCGCTCCTGCTCCCCGCTAACCGAACACCGCTAAGGGCTATGTAGCCAGTATCCGAATTAATTTATAAAATTTCTGGTCGAGTTTCCTCTGCCTCTTCAGTTGAGTCGGCGGAGCATCCAGGGCAATCATCTTAATTTGCCCGCTTACTATTGCTACCATTTTACCTCTCTGCCCATCAATCAAGGCCTGGACAGCTTCGGCACCCAGCCGCGAGGCCAATATCCTATCAAAGGCAGTAGGCGCGCCCCCTCTCTGGATATGGCCCAAAGTAGTAGCTCTGGTTTCATAACCTGTCTTTTTCTGGATCAAGTCAGCAATCTCCGCACCAGTGGCTACACCTTCGGAAACTACTATAATCCAGCTTACCTTACCACGGCGGCGGCCTTTGGTTATATCCTCGCATATCTTATTAATGTCATATTTTATAGCCGGCACCAGGACATCCTCTGCCCCCCCGCTTAATCCTACCGCGACAGCAATAAAACCTTCGCTTCTGCCCATTACCTCAACAACAAATATCCGTTCCAGAGAAGTCGCGGTATCTCTGATTTTGTCAATCGCATCCAGGGCAGTATTAACAGCGGTATCGGAACCAATTGAAAAATCCGTTCCGCTTATATCATTATCTATTGTCGCCGGAATGCCAATGGCCGCAATTTTCCATCTATCAGCAAGGACATTTGTCCCCTTAAACGTCCCGTTCCCGCCAATGGTAATCAAGCCATCGATTTTATTTTTTTTCAATACCTTGACTGCCTTTCTCTGACCATCCTCAGTCATAAATTCAACTGAACGGGCAGTCTTAAGAACGGTACCTCCGCGGCCAATGATATTGCTCACGCTGGTTGGGCGCAATTGCTTTAATTCACCTTTTATAAGCCCCTGATAACCCCTGAATATACCAAATACCTCCAGTCCGGCAACAATACCATATCTGACCACTGCCCGAATGCAGGCATTCATCCCCGGACAATCTCCTCCGCTGGTAAGAACTGCTATACGTTTCATGATGTCCCCAATTCCCAACTTGACAAATATCTCCTTTGCTCTTTGGTCAATCTATCAATACTTATGCCCATTGCCTTGAGTTTTAAGGCGGCTATCCTGGAATCTATCTCTTCAGGAACCTTATAGACCTTTCGGGCCAATTCTGAAGACCTCTTTCTGATAAATTCCGCTGATAAGGCCTGGTTGGCAAATGACATATCCATAACCGAGGCAGGATGGCCTTCGGCAGCGGCTAAATTCAGCAGTCGCCCTTCGCATAACAGATTAATCCTCCGGCCATTCTTCAAGGTATATTCGTCTATAAAACCCCTTATTCTTCTATTGCGCCGGCTGAGTCTGGACAGGGCCTTAAGGTCTATCTCCACATTAAAATGTCCGACATTAGCTACTATTGCACCATCTTTCATCAATTTAAAGTGCTCATCTCTTATAACCCGGGCATCTCCGGTTACAGTTATAAAGACATCTCCTATCCTCGCTGCCTTTGCCAGTGGTAAGACATCGTATCCATCCATCAGGGCCTCTAACGCCCGCAAAGGGTTGGTTTCGGTAATAATTACCCTGGCCCCCATACCCTTTGCCCTCATAGCCACTCCTCTTCCGCACCAGCCGTAACCCGATATTACAAAATTCTTGCCGGCAAGCAATATATTAGTAGCCCGCAGGATACCATCTATTGTGGATTGACCAGTACCATATCTATTATCAAATAAATGCTTTGTATCTGCATCATTGACAGCAATCAAAGGAAATAAAAGCTTGTTCTGCCGGGCCAAAGCCCTTAACCGTATTACGCCGGTAGTAGTTTCTTCTGTCCCCCCCAAAACCTGTTTGACCAAATCCTTCCTGCTCCGATGGATGACCGAAACCAGGTCAGCACCATCATCCATAGTAATATTGGGTTTAATATCAAGTACGCTATTAAGATGCGAATAATAGGTCTTGGGGCTTTCACCTTTAACTGCAAAAACCGGCACACCGTCTTTTGCCAGAGATGCAGCAACCTCATCCTGAGTGCTCAATGGATTAGAGGCGCATAATGCTATTCTGGCTCCTCCGGCCTTCAAGACAAGCATCAGATTAGCGGTTTCACTGGTCACATGTAGACAACAGGAAATTCTTATATCTTTTTTGAAAGGTTTCTCTTTCTGGAATCTCTTTTTGATTAAACCCAAGACGGGCATCTGTTCAGCTGCCCACTCGATACGCTGCTTACCCTTGCTGGCCAGTTTTATATCTTTGATATCGTACTTCAAGGACAACCTCCTTTTCGTATTGTGTTGTGTGTTGTGCGTATTGTGTCCCGCACTTAAATTTCTTCTTTGTTTTTCGTATTGCCTGCCTACCGACAGGCAATACGCACGACGAATCTACTGAATTATGCATTCTTAGCGAGTGTTTCTGCCTTGTCTATTTCCTCCCAGGGAAATCCTTCCTTTTCCCGACCGAAATGACCATAACAGGCCGTCTTCTTGTAGATTGGCCGGCGAAGCTTCAGGTTTGTTATTATACCGCGGGGTGTGAGGTCAAAGTTCTTACGAATAATTCTTTTCAGTTTTTGTTCACTGATTTTGCCGGTACCCATAGTATTAACCATTATTGAAATCGGCTCGGCGACGCCAATAGCATAGGCCAGCTGGAGTTCGCATTTGTGGGCTAATTTTGCCGCTACGATATTTTTGGCAATGTAGCGTGCCATATACGAGGCAGAACGGTCAACCTTGGTAGGGTCTTTGCCGGAAAAAGAGCCGCCGCCGTGCGAACCAACACCGCCATAGGTGTCAATAATAATCTTCCTTCCGGTAAGTCCTGTATCACCCTGTGGTCCCCCCTGTTCAAATCTTCCGGTGGCATTGATAAAAAATTTTGTATTTTTATCCATAAGGTCCTTGCCAATAATTTTCTTTATAACCAATTTTTTTATATCGTTTCTAAGGTCTTCGGTTTTTATTTTGGGCCCGTGCTGGGCAGCCATCACCACCGCCTCAACACGCTTGGGACGACCATTATGATACTCTACCGCAACCTGGCTCTTTCCATCCGGCCTTAAATAATCAACAATTCCCCTTTTTCTTACCTCGGCCAACCGCTGAACCAAGCGGTGGGCTAACATTATTGGCAAAGGCATCAGTTCGGGTGTCTCATCTGTAGCATAACCGAACATCATTCCCTGGTCACCTGCGCCGCCGATATCCACGCCCAGGGCTATATCCGGCGACTGCTCCTGGATAGCAGTAATAACTCCGCAGGTTAGATAATCAAAACCGTAAATAGCTTTGGTATAACCTATCTCTTTTATGGTAGCTCTGACTATCTTGGGAATCTCTATATAACAGGATGTGGTAATCTCTCCAGCAACAAAGGCAAGTCCGGTGGTAACCATGGTTTCACAGGCCACCCTGCCATTGGGGTCCTTGGCAAGAACTGCATCTAATACCGCATCTGAAATCTGATCAGCAATCTTATCGGGATGACCTTCGGTTATCGATTCTGAAGTAAAAAGGTATTTATGGCTTGGCACTATTCCTCCTCTGTTATTTCCTTTTCTCGTAGTCCTTGCAGGCCTGGTGATAGGAAGCGATACCGCCTATATCATACCAGCTCCCTCTAAAAATAAAACCGTAAGTGTCTCTTTTCTGGTAAAGCCAATTTATATAATAACCGGGCGCGTCGGGATTGTTACCCTCATCCAGGTATTCCGAAATTAATCCCAAGGTCTGTCGAGGAAAATAATAAACGCATACGGCGATTAAGGTATTAACGGGTTGAGAAGGTTTTTCTTCAAACTTAATAATTTTTCTGTGGTTATCTATGTCGACCATTCCATATTTCTTGACCGCCTCCATACTTCCAACATCATATAAGCCGATGGATGGCGAAGGCTGCATTGATATTGCAAAGGCTACAAACTCATCCAATTCAAAATCAAAAAGATTATCTCCGGCAACTACTAAAAGGTCGTCTTCTACCTTTGCGTTTTTAATGATAAAATCAATATCCCCTACTGCACCTAATTTATCATCATTGGAAAGACTGCCATCACTGATTATCCTGATTTTACTTTTGAAGGTCGAGCTATTCGACCAATCAGTAAAATGATTCGCAAATTTGCCGTTAGTAACAACTAACATCTCTTCTATTTCTCTAATCTTTCCAACCTTGTCAACAATATAATCCACTATCGGTCTATTGCAAACCGGTAGAAGCGGCTTTGGCCTGTCTTTGGTCAAAGGGTAAAGTCGAACAGCATACCCCGCTGCCATAATCAATGCTTTCACAAACATCTCCTTCTTACCTGGTTAATTGGTAAATGGCTTTAAAAAATTCTTTTAATTAACCAATTAACCACTCACCAATTAACCAGTTTCCGCCAGTTTCTTTTTCAAATATGTTATCATCTCTACCGGTGTAGGATCAATCCCGTTCAGGATAGCCAGATAAAAACTAACAAAATCGCCAATATAAATTAAGGAAAAAATCCTGCTCATCAGTTCATCACCCTCCGAAAATACCTCAATGACATTTTTGGCATTTTGCTTAATTATTGAGGCAGTAATGTCCAGTCTCTTGGCAATGCGCGGATTATCGTCCTTATCCCGCAGGATAATAACTGTAAAATCACCGAGCAGTTCTTTGGGAAAATCCCAACCGACTATCTCATTATGGGTCAGCTCCGGAAAGACATGATTTGAAGAAAGTGACTTGCTATTCTCAGCCAGTTGCGTACGCCAGCGGTAACTCACCGGTCCGAAAAAATCGCTTGAACTATAAATATGCGAAAACCCTTTCTGAATATCCCGGGCTATTGATTTGGCCTGATTGTCTTTAATTTTGACTTCCGGCTTTAATCTTTGTCGCAACCGGCTCAAAACGGCAGCCACTCTTTCTATCTGTAATGATTTATCATTTATGATACCGAGTTTCGCCAGTACCATCAATGCCGGAAAAAACGAGTAGGCCAAAGCGGCCCGGGGCGGTAATCCCGCGGGTATTGTAACTAAAGGTAGTTTGTATTCAACTGCCGCTGCCTTTAACTTCCCGCCGGAAGTAATAACTACTATTTTGGCCTTCTTTTTTAGCCCTTTTTCAAAGGCAGAAATGGTTTCCTCGGTATTCCCGGAATAACTACAGACAACCAGCAGGGTATCAGAATCTACAAACTCGGGAATACTGTAATTCCTGTTAACAACTATCGGTACCCTGGCCTCATTTGCTAAATAAGCCCGAAGCAGGTCTCCTCCTACTGCTGAACCACCAAGCCCGGTAAAAACAATATTGTTAATCTCTCTGTATCCGGAGGGAAAATCTGTCCTTTTGCCAATTTCTTTTGCCTCCCGGCACTGTTCAGGAAAATCAAACAGCAATTGCCTGAGATTTGATTTGTCAATTTGGGATATTTTTTGAATATCGTCCAGTTCTTTCATTTGTCTTTTTAGGCTATCTCGTCTATTACTAGAGTCCGCGTTTTATTTTTTTATATCCCTGCC
>JAUWXU010000073.1 GCA_030616145.1 Candidatus Omnitrophota bacterium
AGAGTATAAACCAAACCAGGTTTCTTATCCGGCAGAATATTAACCCCAGGATAGCGTTGCAGGTAATAGCTGAGGAGATAGCATGTTTGAAGTAATACATGTAAAATTACGCGAGGGGGGTAAGATTATTTATTATAGTACAGGCGGTTTAAAATTTAAACCCGGTTGCTATGTTATTGTTGAAGCAGATAGAGGCGTTGATTACGGTCAGGTCCTTTCTGATCCTGAAGTGATTCTGGATAGTGATGTAGAAGGACCTTTACGGACGATCCTCAGGCATGCCACCAGTGACGATATGAGACGGATTGAAAAGAATAAAGAAAAGGCGTCTCAGGCATTTGATATTTGTGTGAAAAAGATAGCGGCCCGTAAACTTCACATGAAATTGGTTGAAACCGAGTATTCTTTCGACCGCAGCAAGATAATATTTTATTTTACCGCCGGTGAGAGAATAGATTTTCGGGAACTGGTTAAAGATTTAGCCCGTATTTTTAGGGTGAGAATTGAGTTGCGTCAGATTGGAGTGCGCGATGAGGCCCGACTTTTGGGCGGGTTTGGTCCCTGCGGCAGGCCGCTCTGTTGTGTAGAATTTTTAAAGGATTTTGAACCGGTTACTATCCGAATGGCTAAAGAACAGAAATTGCCTTTGAATCCGACTAAGATGTCCGGCTTATGCGGCCGGCTAATGTGCTGCCTGGCCTATGAATATAAGACCTACCGGGAGTTCGGTAAGAAATTTCCCAGACAAGGAGACAAAATTCAGCTAAAAGAGGGAAAAGGTAAGGTTGTTGATGTTAATATCATGAAAGGCCTGGTTTCGGTTGAACTCGAAAACGGCAAGAAGGTGCAAGTTAACTATAAATAAATAAAATAATAACGCTGATATAATATGAGTAAAAAGAAGTTTTATATTACTACCGCAATAGATTATCCCTCGGGTCTTCCTCATATGGGACATGCCTATGAAAAGATCTGCGCCGATGTTATTGCCCGGTGGCACCGCCTTAAGAATGAGGATGTTTTTTTTCTGACCGGAACAGACGAACACGGCCAGAAGATAGCAAGATATGCACAGCGCTCCGGCAAACATCCTGAGGTATTTGTCAACGAGATGACAAAACAGTTTATTGAACTTTCTAAAAGGCTCAATATATCTAATGATGATTTTATACGGACTACGCAGGCCAGGCACATCAGGGTTGTTCGGGACATCTTTAAAAAGATCTATGAAAATGGAGATATTTATAAAGGGGTATACCAAGGTTTGTACTGTGTAGATTGCGAGGCCTTTTATACCGAGAAGGATTTAAAGGATGGCAAATGCCCTGTGCATGATAAGGCGATAGATACATTAAAGGAGGAAACTTATTTCTTTAAACTAAGCAAATATCAGAAAAAGATATTGGAACACATCCGTAAAAATAAAGACTTTATCCAGCCCCTAGCCCGGCGCAATGAGATTATCAATCGCCTGGAAGAAGACCTCAGGGATTTGAGCGTTTCCCGGTCAAGTTTTAGCTGGGGAGTGCCTTTACCTATTGACGGCAGTCATGTAGTCTTTGTCTGGTTTGACGCGTTGTTAAATTATATATCTGGTCTTGATTACCCCGGAAGGAATTTCAGACATTACTGGCCGGCTGATATCCAGTTGATTGGTAAGGATATTCTCTGGTTTCACAGTGTAGTGTGGCCTTCTATGTTGCTTGCTGCCGGGATAGAGTTGCCCCGTAGTATTGTTGTGCATGGTTTTATTAATGTTGGTGGAGAGAAGCTAAGTAAGAGCAAGGGCGCCACCATTAATCCCTTAGATTTAATTGAGTTATACGGTGCTGACGCCATAAGGTATTTTTTATTAAGAGAGATTAGTTTTGGAGAGGATGGCAATTTTTCTGAGGCCGCCTTAATCAGGCGCATCAATAGCGATTTGGCCAATGACCTTGGTAATCTTTTGCAGAGGACACTTACGATGGTTGAAAAATTTTTTGGCGCTCAAGTGCCTGTTCCCCGGGGTTGTGATAGCGAGATGGATAAGATTCTCAAATCGAAGGCGAAAGGGCTTGTCGGGAATTTGAACGAGAGAATAGAAAAATTTAACTTCAGGGAGGCATTGAAACAAATATTTGACTTGATAAATGTCGCCAATAAATATATTGAGGATGTTGCGCCCTGGAAATTGGTCCGTCAAGATTCAGGGATAGAGGCCTCATCCAACGTCATCTATAATCTGATAGAGGTCTTGAGGATTATTGCTGTATCCATCCTGCCGTTTATGCCCCAGACCTCTAAAAATATATTGAGCCAGATAGGATTAAACGGCGATACAGAGGGACATAGCATTGCTGAAATAGAAAAATGGGGACTATTTAAGCCGGGAATCAGAATAAATAAAGGCAAGACCCTGTTTCCCCGAATAGAGGAAAGAAGAAGTCCATAGTCTACATTAAGGAAGGAATGAAACTCTCTACAACCGAACGTAATATATATGCATTAATGCTGGTTTTTATCGTTTTGGTCAGTGTTACCCTGGTTATACCTAATTTTATTTCACCCCAGCGCCAGGTCCTGAAAGAGACCATTCGGACAGAGGAGCAGTTAGAGATGCTCCAGATTGAGGAGCAGCTGGACGAAACGTTTTCTTCGCAGGAGTCCATACACAACTTGTATGAAGAAAAAGGGTTCTTAGTAGCGATTTTGGCGCTAGGTTTATTGCTTGGCGGTTTGGCCTTATTTGTTGGTTTTATATTAAGTGTAATTTTTATAATTTCAAAGCTGAGGGGGAAAGAGATGCTGAAGCCGCTCAGGGACTTAGAGCCGGTCAGATGGGGAGTTCCGGATATTTTTAAAATAGCAATATTATTTTTCACCGCCTTTTATTTAGTCAATATTCTGGAGCTTATTTGCCGGCAGGCAGGGATTTTGGCGGAGACATCCTCCAAAAATTTGCTGATGATTTTTAGTACGTCTTTTTTGGATATAGCGGCCTTTTGTTTTATTGCCTATTTCGTGATAATAAAATATAGACAAGGTTGGGCCGCGCTGGGGCTTTCAATAAAAAATTGGCTGAGGGGAGTGTTTTTAGGGATTACCGGCTACGTCACCATTTTACCACTATTTCTATTGATAGTTTTTTTAATAACACGGGTTAGTGACTATTTCGGTTATCAGCCGCCGGTTCATCCTCTGGTGAATATTTTTTTTAAAGAAGGTAACCCCTTTATACTTGGAGGGGTTATTGTCCTGGCAGTGCTTGTTGCTCCGGTAATTGAAGAGATTGTATTCAGGGGATTTATCTATAGTGCCCTTAAGAAAAGAACTGGTGTTACCTTGGCTATAATAGTGACTTCGGCCCTTTTTGCTTTACTGCATATGAGCATATTCAGTTTTTTGCCGATATTCTTTCTGGGAATAGTCCTAGCTTATTTTTATGAAAAGACGAATCTGCTCATTTCGTCAATAACGTTGCACGTTATTCATAACTCGCTTTTGATTTCGATGATATTGTTGGTGAGGGGGATTATCACTTAGGTTGCGATGATGGGGATATTAGTATCCATTTTCATATTTCTAATGGCAATAACTATCCACGAGTTTGCCCACGGCTGGGTGGCTGAAAAACTGGGTGATCCAACTGCCCGGGATGCAGGCCGTCTTACCTTGAATCCGCTCGCCCACATCGACCCGATGGGGACCGTGATTCTTCCATTAATATTAGTGTTGAGCGGTTCGCCGATTATATTTGGTTGGGCAAAACCGGTCCCAGTCAACTTCGCCTTCTTACGTAATCCTAAGCGCGATATGATCTGGGTAGGATTGGCCGGTCCGGTAGCGAATATCTTAGCGGCTATTTTGCTTGCCTTGATTGTCAGGATGGGGCTGATACCAGCCGGCCTGACAGAACTGCTAATGATATTTATTTTAGTCAATCTTATCCTGGCTGTATTTAATTTAATTCCCATTCCTCCATTAGATGGTTCCCGGGTGCTGATGGGGATTTTGCCGCCTGAACAGGCCTATGCCTACAGCCGTATTGAACCATACGGATTTATTATTATTATTGCCCTTTTGTGGATGGGTTTGCTCAGGTCAGT
>JAUWXU010000101.1 GCA_030616145.1 Candidatus Omnitrophota bacterium
TTTAGCAATTTATATTATCTCCCCGGGATGACTAATCCTGCCGGTAACTGCCGAGGCAGCTGCCACAGCCGGATTACTCAAATACACCTCGCTGTCCAGATGGCCCATCCTGCCCTGAAAATTTCTATTGGTTGTAGAAAGCGCCCTTTCCCCGCTGGCCAGCACACCCATGTGTCCGCCCAGGCAGGGACCGCAACTAGGAGGACAAACCACGCCGCCGGCCTGAATAAATATCTCTGTTAAGCCCTCCTTCAAGGCCTGCTGATAGATAAAAGGGGTGGCTGGAAACACGATTAACCTGAGGCCCGGACAAACCTTTTTGCCGTTTAAAATGCGGGCGGCTATCCTCAAATCATTTATCCGGCCATTGGTGCATGAACCAATTACTACTTCATCTATTTTAATCTCTTCTAATTCACTCACTGGCCTCACATTACTGGGCAAATGAGGCAAGGCAACCTGGGGCTCCAGATTGCTAATGTCGTATTCCTTTATATCGCAATAAACAGCATCCTTATCGCTTTTTAATTCAGCGCCTAGTCGTTGTCTATCGGCTATGGACTGCCGACTTTGGGCTTTTTTTATATAATCGAAAGTTATCCGGTCCGGTTCAATAATTCCGCTCTTTCCTCCTGCCTCAATAGCCATGTTGCAGATAGTAAACCTGTCATCCATTCCCAAATTCTTTATTATCTCTCCGGAAAATTCCATGGCCTTATAAACGGCGCCATTGACACCAATCTGGCCAATGGTAAAAAGGATTATATCCTTTCCGCCTACCCATTTCTTCAGTTTCCCGTGATAGATAAACTTGATTGTTTCGGGAACCTTAAGCCAAACCTTGCCGTTGACAAAGACACCAGCCACGTCTGTTGAACCTACGCCGGTAGAAAATGCCCCCAGGGCACCGTAGGTGCAGGTATGAGAATCAGCGCCGACAACCAACTCTCCCGGCCGGATTATCCCTAACTCGGGAAGAAATGCGTGCTCTATCCCCGCCCGGCCAACATCATAATAATGTCTTATGGAATGCTGCTCGGCAAAATCCTTAAGGATCTTACACTGATTAGCGCTTTTTGCGTCTTTATTAGGGGTAAAGTGATCAGGGATAAGGGCAATCCTGTTTTTATCAAAAACTTCTCTTACGCCGCTTTTTTTAAACTGCTCAATCGCTAAAGGAGCGGTGATGTCGTTGGCCAGGCAAAGGTCCACCTTCGTCATTATAAAATCACCGGGACTAACTTTGTCCCGAGAACTATGCGCCGCTAATATCTTTTCAGTAACTGTCGATCCCATATTTACAAATCAATAACCAAAGCCGCTTCATCGCAGTCAGGAAATTTCGGACACTTCAGGCATTCACTCCAAATCTTATGGGGCAATTCGGATTTATTTACTTCTCTGAAGCCATACTTCCTGAAAAAGCCGGCTTCATAGGTTAAAGCAAATACTCTCGTTATCGCCAATTTCTTTGCCTCTTTTAAACTGGCCTTAAGAAGCCTCCTGCCAATCCCTTCGTTTTGGCTGGATTCCCAGACCGCCAGCGATTTTATCTCGGCCAGACTTTCCCAGTCCAGGTGTAATGCACAACACCCGCAAACCTTACCTTTACTCTCATAGACCAAAAAGTCCCTGGCAGTCCCGTACAATTCAGATAAAGACCTTGCCAGCATCTTATTCCTGCCGGCAAAATGGTTAACTAACTTATGGATATCTTTAATGTCATTAATATTTGCTTTCCTGACCATAACTTACTAATTATATACCATTTGTTATCTAAAAATCAAATCCTTTATCTTTCCAGCCGGGGAACACTTTCCAGCAAAATCCTGGTATAAGGATGCTGTGGGCTATGAAAAAGCTGTTCAGTTGGCGAACTCTCTACAATCTCGCCCTTATACATTACCGATACAAAGTGGCTCATCGACTTTACCACCGAAAGGTCATGGGCAACCAAGAGGTAAGTAAGTCCCAATTTAGCCTGAAGTTGAGTTAACAGCTTCAGGATTTCCATCTGGGTAGACACATCAAGCGAAGATACTGGTTCATCAAGAATCAGACATTGGGG
>JAUWXU010000049.1 GCA_030616145.1 Candidatus Omnitrophota bacterium
CACCTCCAGCCAAGGATTAAGCTCAGTCTGCTTTATGCCTAGAGAAATCTTCTGATTGGCCTGATCTATATTCAATATCACGCATTCAACTACATCACCAATGGCTAACAGTTCAGAGGGATGATTGATCCTGCGGGTCCAGGACAATTCTGATATATGGGCTAATCCCTCAATTCCTTTTTCAAGTTCAATAAAGGCGCCGTAAGATGTAATGTTGACCACCCTTCCTTTTATCCGGGAACCAACAGAATATTTCTTATCTATGTCCACCCACGGGCTGGGGGTCTTTTGTTTCAGGCCCAGAGAAATCTTTCCGGTCTCTTTGCTAAAATCCAGGATCATTACCTCTACTTCATCACCGATACTCAACATCTCCGAAGGATGGCTTATCCTGGACCAGCTCATATCTGTTATATGTAATAAACCGTCCACTCCCCCCAGGTCAATAAAGGCGCCGAAATCGGTAATGTTTTTGACTACACCCTTGCGGAGCTGGCCTCTTTCTATCTCCTTCAACAATCCTTCCTTGCTCTGTTCTCTTTGTTGAAGGAGATAATCGCGGTGTGAAACCACAACATTTCGGCGGTTTCTGTTCATATTAACAATCTTAAACTTGAGTGTCTGGCCGATAAATTGGTCAAAATTGGAGGTAGGCCGGATAGAAACAAGGGATGCAGGTAAAAATGCCTCCATTCCTATGTCTACCATTAATCCTCCTTTGACCTTTCTAAATACCTTTCCCTCGACAATGCCGCCTTCTTTATATTTTTGGGTAACTAATTCCCAATTTCGAACCTGGTCAGCCTGGCTCTTTGATAAAACTACCATGCCGTTTTCATCTTCTTTTGACTCCAGCAGTACATCTATTTCATCGCCAATCTTCAGAGAGGGATGGCTGCCGAATTCAGAGATTGCGATTACCCCTTCAGATTTGTAGCCAACATCAACTACTATCTCCTTGTCGGTAATATCCACTATTTTCCCCTTAATTATTTGGCCTTCGCGGATATTATTCAGCTTGGCTTCATAATGCTGCAGTGCTTCTGCAAACTTTTCCACCTTCGGCTGATCCTCCTTTGACTCCTTATTCTTTTTTTCTTCGGTCATTCATTAATACCCCCTTTTTCAATATTTCTCCAACCTATTTATGGTCTCTTTGATAATCCACTCTGGGGTCGAAGTCCCAGTCACTAAGCCGACACTGTTTTTTCGTTCAAACCAGGAAGGCTCTATCTCTCCGGCCGTCTCAATATGATGGACATCCGTGCCGATGTCCCGGCAAATCTTTGCTAATCTTTTAGTATTGGCGCTTATCCTCCCGCCCAATACTATTACTAGATCGACTCTTCCGGCAATAGCCCTGGCCTCTTCCTGCCGGGTGGCTGTAGCCTGACAGATGGTATTGAATATCTCTATATCTTTAGAAGGATTCTTGCTGATTAACCTATCGGTTATCAACTGAAAATTTCTATTAGACTGCGTGGTCTGGGCCAATACACCAATCTTTTTATTATTAGTTAAATTCAATCTATCTAAATCAGCTGGTTTCTCGACAACATAGCAATTACCGCTGGTAACCCCGATAATCGATTGTACCTCGGGATGGGCCTTTTCACCAACGACTATAATAGTATAACCATCTTTATTAAGTAAACAGGCCCTCTCCTGTACCTTCTTAACAAAAGGACAGGTGGTATCTACTATTTCTATATTTCTGGCCCTGGCCTGATTTATCAGTTCCGGAGAAAGACCATGGGCCCTTACTATAAGCCGCCCCTTTTCTATGTCCTCCAGGCGATTGACTATTCTCAATCCCTCATTTCTTAATTTCTCAATTGTCTGGGGATTATGAATGGGCGGCCCGATTGAATAATTTATCTGTTCGTTGCCGTGCAGCAACTTCTCAATCTTTTTTATGGCCCTTTCTACGCCAAAACAAAATCCTCGATATTCAGCTATAACTATCTTCATCGACCTTCATCCCCAAATTGCTTATCTCTTTCATAACTAACCGGCTGACCCCTGAATAATCATTTTGTTTTTCTTCTGGAGAACCCTTTTCAAACTTTAATGGCCGTCCAAAATAAATACGGACGGGTCTGAACCTGATAAACTTTGCGCCAATAGGTAATGCCTGGTCAGTACCTATTATCCGGGCCGGGATAACCGGGACATTGGACTTCAGCGCCAGAAAACCGACACCCCACTTAGCTACCTGCAGGCGGCCGTTTCTGCTCCTGACCCCTTCCGGAAACAGGCCTACAACCTTACCCTCGGCCAGTTTCTTCAGCGACTCTTTTATTGCATCCAGGCCTATGCCGGTTTCACTTACAGCAAAGGTATTCAGTGAAGTTATCAGTTTAGCAAATAATCTGTTTCTGTAAAGACTCTTCTTGGCCATATAATGAATCTGACGGGGACAACCTGCTCCTAATACTACCGGGTCGAGGTAGCTCAGATGATTGCTGGCGATAATACATCCTCCCTTCCGGGGCAAATTCTCTTTACCAATCACCTTCAGCCAGAATATTAATTTGAGTAAAACCCGGAATAGCCAATAACAAAATGTATAGCACAAAATCGGAGATCTCTTCATATGATATAGGAAAGAACCGCATCAACTACTTCGTTTATATTCAAATTGGTAGTATCGATGTAGGTGGCATCTTCGGCCAATCTTAACGGTGCTACCTTTCTGGTTACATCATAGTTGTCGCGTTTCAAAATTTCCTGTTCTAATCTTTTCAATGTCGGAGGGACAATACCTTTTTCCCGCAACTGTCTATAGCGGCGCTTAGCCCGTTCTTTAAAATCGGCATCAAGATAGAATTTCTTACCGGCTTTCGGGAAAACTATAGTCCCAATATCACGACCCTCAACTACTGCCTTTTTACCACGGGCAATCTTCCGCTGTAGCTTCACTATTTCCTTTCTTACACCAGCAGCCCTGGCAACATAAAAGACCTGGGCAGTAACCCGGGGAGTCCTGATCTTTTTTGTCACATCTCTCTCGTCCAGTATTACCCTTAAATTGTTCTTTTGGTCATTCTTCAAATCTATTCTGATCTGGGAAATTAAATTTATCAATGCTTCTTCGTCCTTTAAATCAACGCCCTGTTCCATTGCTGCCAGGGTAAGCGCCCTGTACATCGCTCCGGTATCTATGTAGAGAAACTTCAGTTTATTGGCTACCAACCGACTGACAGTGCTCTTACCGGAAGCAGCGGGACCATCTATCGTTACAACCACACCCTTTCTTCGGGACCTTCTCGCTTTTGCCCTCACTGTGCATCTCTTCTGGATTTTGCCCTGGCGAATAAGTTCAACAATTTTTTGAACCGGCCAGAGGCGATCAGGCCTTTTATCTCGTTCAAAGATATACTATGTTCTCTCAACAGCCTATCTATCTCCCGGGAATTCATTCTGCAGACATCCTGCCACAATTGAGGATCGCTGGAAACAATCCTAGTCATATCCAGAAAACTACCTGCAGCATACCGGTAGTATTGAGGAGGGGTAACCATCAATAGATTATAGGCCAATAGATGCGGCAGGTGACTGATGTAGGCCACAATGCGGTCGTGTTTTTGAGGCGAAACTATCTCGGTCACTGCTCCTATTTTCCCCCAGAGATTTTTAACCTTATTTAATGCACCCTGATCAGTCCGGGGGGTAGAGGTCAAAAAACAAACTGTATTTTTGAACAGGTCGCTTTTAGCAAAAGAAACCCCACTTTTTTCAGATCCAGCCATTGGATGTCCGCCTACAAAATATATCTCTTTTCGCCGGATTCTGGCCATCTTTTCTATCTCACGGACTATCACTCCCTTTACGCTACCCACATCAGTAACAATACATCCTGATTTAAGATGAGGGACTATCTGTTTTGCTATTTTAACTATCCGGAATATCGGAGTAGCAATAATTACCAGATCCGCATCTTTAACCGCCTTGCAGGAATCAAGGGTGCTTCGGTCCAAGGCATTATGTTTCTTTGCCAAGATAAGAGTGGAACGATGGCAGGTCACTCCGGTTATCACCTCAGCCAGCCGGCGGGACTTTATAGCCATACCCAGGGAGCCGCCGATTAAGCCAACACCAATTATCGCTACCTTTTTAAATCTCATATCTCCCTACCCACTGCCTTTGCTACGGCCTTCAATTCGCGCATCAATGCGTCAAATCTCTCCGGAACTATTGACTGGACGCCGTCTGAAAGGGCATCTTCCGGACTGGGATGAACCTCAATTAAAAGGCCATCTGCGCCAATAGCTACCGCTGCCTTGCAGGCCGGCCTGACTAAACCCCATTTTCCTGTAGCATGACTGGGATCTACTATAATCGGCAAATGGCTCAATTCCTTAACCAACGGCACAGCAATTATGTCGAAGGTATTTCGGGTATACTCTGTAAATGTCCTTATTCCCCGTTCGCATAAAATAATATTCAGGTTTCCATTGGAGGCAATATATTCTGCCGACATCAAAAGCTCTTTCACGGTTGAAGACATTCCCCTTTTCAGAAGCACCGGCTTCTTGCTCTGACCCACTTCTTTCAACAGATTAAAATTCTGCATGTTACGGGCTCCAATCTGAAATATGTCGGTATACTTTTCTACCAGAGAAACATCCCGGGTATCCATAACCTCTGTTACTACCAACAATCCTGTTTGTTCAGCCACTTCCCGTAAATACCTCAGACCTTCTTCACCCAATCCCTGGAAAGAATATGGTGATGTGCGGGGCTTAAATGCACCGCCGCGAAGTATCTTGGCGCCGGACTTTTTAACCTCGCGGGCAATTTCCAGCAAAAGGTCTTTTTTTTCCACCGCACAGGGACCAGCCATAACTATAATCTGCTTGCCGCCGATTTTAACGCCTTTCACATCAATAATAGTATCATCGGGCTTGAACTCACGGCTGACCAGTTTAAAGGGCTTGAGGATTGACAATACCTTTTCAACACCAGGAAAGGCCTCCAGCGGTTGAACGCGAAGGACATCCTCTTCGCCAATAACCCCAATTATGCTCTTTTGCACTCCTTTAGAAACCCAGGGCTTAAGCCCCAGTTTTTCAATCTTTTCAACAATATGATTTATCTCCTGTTCGGTAACGCCGGGCTTTAGAACAATTATCATTCTATCATCTCCTGTTTAGATATATCTTAAGCACATTTATAAATTTTGTATTCTGTTTCATAGTTCCTATAGTAACGCGGACAAAATTTTTCAGTCCCCAGGCAGTCATATTTCTCACTATCAAACCATTCTTTAACAGACCTTCTATAACCGGCCGGGCATCTCTGTTGAGATTAATAAGAATGAAATTAGTAGCGCTTGGCGTATATTTCAGCTGTAATTTATTAAGCTGCTGATAAAGATATCTTTTGCCTTTTTTGACCATTTCCAGTGTCCGTTTAACATGTTGGGTGTCATCGAGAGCAGCAAGGGCAGCTACCTGGGCTAGTGAATTCACATTAAACGGCTCTCTTA
>JAUWXU010000030.1 GCA_030616145.1 Candidatus Omnitrophota bacterium
CTATAGATAGTAACATCATAGAAGTTCCACCTTCCGTCTTTCCATTTTGCCTCTCGGGCAATAATCTTGGATTGAATTATTCTGTTTTTATCCTGCTCTAAGATAATTACATCATTAAGTACTTTATCTTTAATGTCATAGTTTTTTACATAGATAAGACGATTCGGGATACCATAGATGGTGACATTCTTCAACTTGGTTGTTTTCGGTCCGCTTTTCATTTTTTCCTGCTTTATGGATGAAGTAATACCTGATGTTCGGGGAACTACTTTGTCACTAACCAGAAAGGAGAGGATACTTACTATAAAGGCCGCTATCAGGAAAGGGGTTGCAATCCTCAGGATGCTGATTCCGGTTGTCCTCATCGCAGTGATTTCATTGTGGTTGTTAAGAGTTATCAAGACGTAAACAGTAGAGACCAGCATAGCAATAGAGGCGGTCTGAACAAATATCAAAGGGATAAAGTTTAGATAATACCGGCCAAGGGTAAAAAGAGTAATCCGTTCAGAGATGATTTCGTCCAGATGTTCAAAAAGGTCAATAACTATGTAAAGGAAGGTAAATATTGCAATACAGTAGAGGAATGGCGAAATGATTTGTTTAAGAAGATATCTGTCCAGGGTCCGCATAATCCCTCTTCAAGTTATTATTTTTCCACCGCCAACCAAAACAAAATTATTCCCGCTGTAGCAATTAAAATATCTGGAAACCACATACATAGCGCAGGCGAAAATGTCCCTGTTAGGACCAGGGCCTTGCCGGTCGACAATAACAAATAATATATGATAAATACGGCCAGGCCTAAACCAAAACCAATGAATTTTTCTTCCCGTTTGGCCAGAAGGGCTAAGGGGAGTCCAATCATAACAAATACCAGACTGGCAAAGGACAACGAAAGCTTTTTATGAAATTCTATTTTTGAGAGCAGTAGAGTTTTTCGCGAACAAGTCGGGTCTTTAATTTTTTTAATCAATTCCCGAAAGGTCATATCCTTTGGCTTTTTTTCGATGCCTTTTCCACTTAACTGACTTTGCAGATTTAAGGTTAGATAATATGTTTTGAAATTAAGCTTGTAGAAACTTGTAGGGTCTTCCGCGTTTGGTTCATCACTGGATCCATTGACCAGCTTAAGGGCGATCATCTTCTTTTCCGACATTGGAATGAGTTCACCACTTTCAGCAGTGATGGTTCGGGTGGGCCTTCCTTCTTGCGGTTGATAAATCCGGACGCCTTTTAATTTATTGCCGTCTATTTCATGGATGAAAATGATATAATCTTCGAATGCTTTGACAAATGTCCCTTCCTCCAGGCAGGCGGCCGGTTTTTTCATGCCAATTTCGAAGAGCAATCGCCTGATCGCAAAATGCATATCGGGGATCAGCCGGTCGTTTAACATAATTGAGAAAAAACTGAGAATCAACCCGATAATTATTGCCGGAATCATCAGTTTGTAGAGGTTAAGGCCGATTGCCTTTAAGGCCGTGATTTCATTGTCGGAGGAAAGTCTGCCAAAGGCCAGAAGGGTACCGGTTAATGTAGAGAGAGGAATGATGTAATTGAGGGGTTTCAAAAGGAGGAAAAAAAATAATTTTCCGACGTAGACAATCCCTATACCTTTGGTTATAATCAGGCCGCCTAATTTGACAATATTTCCTATAAATATCACCAGGACAAAGATTACCAGAGATAGAATGATTGAGCTGATCAATTCTTTTAATACGTAGTTATTGATTACTTTCATAGTTAATTCGCCCTTGCTAATGTCAATACATAGATATTGTTTATTCCGGACTGCAGCAGAGCAGTAGAGCATTCATTTATGGTTGAGCCGGTAGTAAATACATCATCTACTAGGAGCACATTTTTCTCCGGAAAAAGTGAGCTATTTTTAATTTTGAAGGCCAGTTGGATGTTTGCTAGTCGTTCTTTTCCAGAGAGACCGGTTTGAGGTTTGGTCGGTCTGGTCTTGACCAGGTTATTTAAAGAAAGGGGGATATTAAATCTTTTGCCTATTTGCTCTGCCAGCAAAGCCGACTGATTGAATTCCCTTTCTCTTAATCTTGCTGGGTGGAGAGGTACCGGAATAATTAGATCGATATTTCCAAAGTCTAAATAGCGGTTCATAAAGTCAGTCATTAGTTTTCCTAGGGGGGCAGCCATAAACACTTTTTTGTTGTATTTTAACAGATGAATACATTCTTTTAAAATGCCTTGATAAAGACCGGTTGACCAGGCCTGGGTGAAAGCATAGTCTTTTTTAGAACAACCTCCACACTGTGGTTTTTCCTCAACTGAGCCTGGTAGGACCATTCCGCACTTGATGCAAAAGGGCGGCTGGTTTTTACTGATTTTATTCCAGCAGGATTCACATAGATAACGAGTATTTGTTAGTTCCAATTTCAATCCGCAGGTCTGACAGTATAAGGGATAGATTAGATTAATCAACCCTTTGAAGATTAATCCCGGTCTAATCATATAACTAATATACTATTCTGGGCTGAAAATGTCAATTGCCTGAGAAGAGAATAGAGAAAATCACTTGTCAGATCAGGGAAATAGTAGTAAAATAAAATTATGAATTCCATTCTGATTGTGGGAGTTATTGTCTTTAGCGGTTTTATCTGCGGGGAGATAGCCAAAAAAATTAAACTACCCAAGATTACCGGCTATATCATCGCCGGCGTTCTGTTAAATCCTGATTTATCCGGGATCATACCCGCAAATTTCATAGCTCACACAGACCTTGTTACGAACCTTTGCCTTTGCTTTATTACCTTTTCTATCGGCGGCACTCTTCTCTATCCCCGCATAAAAAAGTTAGGCAGGGGGATTTTATCCATTACCCTGTGCGAGGCGGAATTTGCCTTTCTGGCCGTTACGCTCGGTTTTTTAGCAGTTGCTCCATTTTTTATTCACATTCCCGGGGCCAGCTGGTTTGCTACATTTATTCCAATCAGCCTATTGCTGGGTTCGCTGGCCTCTCCCACAGACCCTTCTGCTATCCTGGCAGTTACGCAGGAATATAAGGCCCGGGGCAAGGTTTGCTCCACCATGATGGGGGTTGCGGCCTTTGATGATGTTACCGGAATTATAAATTTCAGTTTGGCAATTATAATTGCTCGGGTATTTGTGACTGGCGGTAGTTTCAGCATATATAGTTCATTGCTGCAGCCATTATTGATTGTTGTCGCCTCTATTATCCTGGGAATCGCTTTTGGATTAATATTTAATTGGGTTACTTCGTTTATAAAAAAAGAAACAGAAGGCGTCTTTATTGTATTGATTTTAGGGATATTAGCGTTTTGTTTCGGGATTGCCAGGTATTTGCATTTTGATGAACTTTTGTCCACGATGACAATGGGGGCAGTAGTTGTCAATTATAATGCAAAAAGCAACAGGATATTTAAAATACTGGAACGCTATACTGACGAGTTAATCTTTGTTGTGTTTTTCACCATCAGCGGGATGTATCTTAATTTTTCCGTATTGGCTTCTTATTTCGGTCTTGTTTTATTATTTGTTGTTTTCAGGGATGTCGGCAAGATTCTAGGGGCCTGGACAGGCGCGGTAATTGCTAAATCTCCCTCTGCGGTAAAAAAATATACAGCCGGAGGACTAATTCCCCAGGGCGGTATAGTTATTGGTCTGGCTTTGCTGATGAAGCAAAATGACATCTTTAACGCCTTTTCTGACATAGTGATAAGCATTATTATCGGTGCCACGGTCATCCATGAGTTTATCGGACCAATCCTTGCAAAGATAGCACTGCTGAAGGCAGGGGAAATAAAGGAGGGTATAGGATAATGTTTAAGGCCGCGATTTTTGATCTGGACGGCGTAATTGTCAATACAGTACCGTTGCATTTCAAGGCATGGAAGAAGATGTTTTCCGAATATGGCATAGATTTTACATTTGACGATTATAAATCCAAGGTTGATGGTATTCCCCGCTACGATGGGGCAAGGGCAATCCTGAAGGACCGTAGCGAGGCAGAGATAAAAAAGGCCGCTGCCGCCAAACAGGTATATTTTGTTGAATTGATTGAGTCTGAAGAGGTGCCTGTCTATACCTCCTCAATAGATTTAATCAAAGAATTAAAGGGGCATAATAAGAAGATAGCCATTGCCTCTTCCAGCCGCAATTGCAAAAGGATTTTAGAGCAGACAAAGATTATTCATTTAGCAGATGCCATTGTAGACGGCAGCGATCTTAGCCGCGGCAAGCCCGATCCCCAGATTTTCCAGATGGCCGCAGATAGACTGGCCTGTCCCCACCAGGAATGCCTTGTCTTTGAGGATGCTGTCTTGGGGGTTGAGGCAGCGATAAACGGAAAGATGCTCTGCATCGGCATTGACCGCTATGGTAATCCCGCTAGGCTTGCCGGGGCAAATTTAATCGTTGATGATTTATCCAAGGTGGATTATAATACAATCGAGGAGTTGTTTAAAAAATGAGGGATTATTATTCTAAATACAGCAATGAATATTCCTGGCTAATCAAGGAAGAGGGCTGGGTAAAATCTCTTCAGGGTGTGAGGGAATCTCAGATGGCTCTTGGTAATGGTTTTTTGGGCAGCCGGGCAATTTTAGAAGAATTGCCCTATGATTCCAAGCCCGGAACCTATATTGCTGGGCTCTATGATGACGTGGGGTCTCAGGTCGCTGAACTGGTTAACCTGCCTAATCCGTTTAATTTTAAAATCACTGCCGATGGCGAGAAGATGGGACTTGTTACGATGGACGTTGAGGAACACAAAAGAAGCCTCAATTTGAGACACGGCCTTTTGCTACGGCACAGCGTTTTTCAGGATACCCGCAAAAGAAAGTATGATTATCAGAGTTTGAGATTTATCTCGATGCACAATAAGAATCTTGGTGTTATGCAAATTGTCTTTACCCCGCTGGACGACGGAGCGACTGTATCAATTGAAACCGGAATAGATACATCGATCTATAATTCGGGAACCGTGACCGAAGGACGCAAGAAGCATTTCAGGGTTAAGGAATTAGGGCAATTTAAAAATGAAGGTTATCTTGTGCTCGAGACCTTCAGTAAATCGAGTACAATAATTCTTAGAAGCGGATTTTATTATCAGACCAGAGGCAAAAAGGTTATAGCCAAGGACAATGTATTTGAACTTAAATTACGAAAGAATCAGACTGTCGTATTTACCAAGATATTTTATATAGACAGAGTTAGTGACCAAAAATATTTAGAAAAGGTCAAAAGGGCTTCGGAGAAGAATTTCAGAAAGGCCTTTCAGGCCAAATTTAGTCAGCTGATAAGCAGGCATATCCGCGCCTGGGAGGATTTATGGGATGTAGCCGAGGTTTCGGTATGGACTGCCCCCGAGATTGAAAAAAATTTCAGATTCAATATCTACCATATGTTAATTTGTAAACCCCAGGATAATGGTTTATCCAGCGTGGGGGCAAAGGCGTTGACCGGTGAAGGTTACCGCGGACATATTTTCTGGGATGCTGAAATTTTCGCCTTCCCTTTTTATCTATATACCTTTCCGGAAGCAGCCAGGGATATGCTGTTGTATAGATACAGAAGATTAGATGGGGCAAGGGATATTGCCAGGGCCCAGTGTTTTAAGGGGGCTATGTTCCCCTGGGAATCTGCCGGACTGGAAGGAAAGGAGCAAACACCTGATCGGGCTAAAGACTTGGATGGAAAGATAATCAGAATACATACCGGAGAACAGGAACATCACCTGACTGCGGATGTTGCCTATGCCTTTCATCATTATTATAATGCTACCGGTGATGAAACATTCCTCAGGGATTATGGTTACGAAGTGTTTTTTGAGACCGCCAGATTTTGGGCCAGCCGCGTTGAATATAATAAAAGGAAAAAGAAATACGAAATCAAGCATGTCATTGGCCCTGACGAATTTCATCCGGATGTTAACAATAATGCCTTTACTAATGTGATGGCCAGGTGGAATTTAGCCATAGCCTATGAGATGTTCTGCAAGGCAGAAAAATCGTTCCCGTTGGCCTTGAAAAAATTGACCCAGAAGATAGGGCTTTTAGCCAAAGAACCAGCGGTCTGGAAGAAGATAGCCGCTCATATTACCATCAAGGTAGGCAAAGACAAATTAATTGAGCAATTTGATGGATTTTTCAAAAAGAGGAAGGTTGAGATAACCAGTTGGGATGAAAATTCTATTCCGATTATTACGGAGAAACTTACTCCCCGGGACTATGCTAAAACACAACTGATCAAGCAGGGGGATGTGGTTATATTTTTGCATCTGCTTTCGGATGCCTTTAGCCTTAAGGCCAAAAGAAAAAATTATCAGTATTATCTGGAAAGGACCATCCACAGGTCCTCATTAAGTGTTCCCACTTATGCGATTATGGCTGCTGATGTAGGAGATAGAAATAAAGCTTATCGGTTTTTTAATGTAGCATTACATACTGATCTCAGCAATCTTCACGGCAATACATCGGTGGGTATCCACATTGCCTCTATCGGCGGCACCTGGCAGATTTTGATAAATGGTTTTGCCGGGGTGAGAATTGAAAAAGGGATATTGTCGATTAATCCGAGGTTGCCCGGGATGTGGCGGAAGATTCTTTTTTCGCTGCGCTGGCGGGGGAGACTGCTTAGGTTAGAAGTCAAAAATAACGTAGTAAGAGTTCAGGTTATCTCCCCGGAAAAAAAGAAGGGGAAGGTTAAGATAAAGGTGTTTGGCGTACTGCATGAATTGAGCGGCAATAAGACATTTGATTTTAAGCGCAGGAAAGGCGCAGAAGAAAAAAAGACCTATTATTTATAAGCTTTAGAGGAGAAGGATGATGGGAAAGAAAAAATTAAGTATATCTCATATGCATTGGGGTTTTCCCCCGATTATTGGAGGCGTGGAGACCCATTTAACAATATTGCTGCCGACCTTGGTTAAGATGGGCCATAAGGCCAATCTTCTTACAGCTTCATTTGAAGGGGAAAAGGCCGAGGAGGATTATCGGGGAGTAGGCATCTTTCGCCAGCCGGTTATGGATTTAAACTGGCTTAGCAAAAGAGGTGTAAACGGCCTTATTGAAGAGGTAAAAACTGTATTTGAAAAATTTATTGATCAGACAAAACCGGATTGTATTCATACGCACAATATGCATTATTTCAGCAAAATACACGCATCAGTAATCCGGGAAATTGCTACAAAAAAGGGCATTCCGCTTATTTTGACAGCACATAATGTATGGGACGATAATTTATTTCTGGACCTGACCAAGAAAATCAAGTGGGACCACATTATCGCGGTCAGCCATTTTATAAAAAGAGAGATTATCGGGACGGGATACAGCCATAGAGGTATAACAGTTATCCATCACGGTATTGACCAGGATATTTACCTTTCCAAACTGAACCCACGGTCCGTATTTAAAAAATATCCTGTCCTGCAAGGCAAAAAGATAGTATTCCATCCGGCGAGAATGGGATTGGCCAAAGGGTGTGATGTAAGCATAAAGGCATTACGGATAATCAAGGAGAGATTCCCTAAAGTGATTTTGATCCTTGCCGGCAGCAAGAATATCATAGATTGGCGCCAAACGCAGCATAAGGATATTGCCTATATGGTGAGCCTGATAAAATTCCTTGGGCTCAAGGATAATGTGCTGATTGATGCCTTTCCGCTGAAAGACATACCTCGTCTCTATGCTGCTTCAATGGTTTGCATATATCCCTCAACCTCA
>JAUWXU010000045.1 GCA_030616145.1 Candidatus Omnitrophota bacterium
ACTTGATTGATATTGAGTATGAAGTAGATGAGAACGAAGTTACCGCGGAGGCAACCGTCTATATTTTAATAGACGAAGGTAAAAGAGTCAGGATACAGCGGATAAATATTTACGGCAATCTTTCTTTTTCCGACAAGAAAATCCTGCGTTTACTGAAAACACGCTCCAGATGGTTCTTTAGTCCCGGATTCTTTAAGGAAGATACATTTAAAGAGGATTTAGAAAGAGTGAAGGTCTTTTATTGGCAGGAAGGATACGCCGATATAGAGGTAACCCCGGATATTCATTACGATATTGATAGAGGAAGGATGTACATTAGCTTAAATATTGCCGAAGGCAAGAAATACCTTACCGGACAGATTAAAATAATCGGTAATAAACTTTTTCCAAGCGAGGAAATAAAAGAACGACTTGAGATGACTACCGGCAATGTTTTTAGCGAATATAACTTAAGGCAGGATATCAGCCGAATCCAGGAATATTATTTTGCGCGGGGATATATATTTGCTGAGACATCCAGCGATAAAACCGTGCACAGAGACACAGGCGTAGTAGATATAATTTATAAAATAACTGAGGGTGAACTGGCCTATGTGGATAAGATAAAAATCGAGGGAAATCTAAAGACTAAAGACATAGTTATTCGCCGGGAACTCAAAATAAAACCGGGTGATAGATTTGATGGAAAAAAGCTTCAGCGAAGCAAGGAAAGACTTTATAATCTGGGCTACTTCGAGGAGGTAACTTATGATATTGGACCTGGTTCAACTGCAGAAAAAAAGGATTTAACAATATCGGTTAAAGAAAAGAAGACCGGAGAATTCAGTTTTGGCGGCGGATACAGCTCTGTAGATCAATTTGTAGGTTTTGTCCAGTTGTCCCAGATAAACTTTGACCTGTTTAATTTTCCGACATTTACCGGCGGGGGACAGGATCTAAGTATAAGGGGAGAATTCGGGCAGAAAAGAAAAAGGTACAACCTTTCCTTTACTGAACCATGGATTTTTGATCGGCCGATCTCTTTTGGTTTTGATGTTTATGACCGGATGCATGTATGGGGAGATTATACTGAGGAGAGACAAGGGGGTGATGTCCGCTTAGGAAAGAGATTTGGAGAATATAACAGCGCTGGCTTGATGTACAAGGGAGAAAAGGTGATGATATACGACGTTCCCTCGACTGCTAACCCGGAGATTCAGAGTGAGAGGGGAAGTAATCTGGTAAATAGCTTGGTATTTAACCTCGGCAGAGATACGCGGGATAATATATATACCCCTACCAAAGGAATAGTTATTTCGGGAATAGGCCGATATGCCGGAGGTTTTTTGGCCGGAGAGAAAGACTTTTATGAACTAACCGGACTTTTTAGTACTTATTTTAGCTATTTTAAAAGATTCGTATTGAATTTAAAGGTTCGTATTGGGACAGTAGAGCAATATGGCGATACCCCGACTGTTCCGATTTCTGAGCGTTTCTTTGCCGGTGGTGCTAATACCATTCGTGGATATGGAGAGAGAATGGTTGGTCCGCCGGATACCGGTGGCAACCCGGTCGGCGGCAAAAGTATGTTTATATTTAATGCCGAATTCACCTTTCCGATAATCGAGGTAATCAAAGGCGCGGTATTTTATGATACCGGAAATATCTGGCGGGATAGTTACCATGTTGAGTTTGATGACCTGGTAAGCGGCGTGGGGGTTGGGGTGAGGGTAAAGACACCGATTGGTCCGGTAAAGTTGGATTATGGATATGGTCTGAATTATCGGGATTGGGATGACAGCAAAAATGGTCGATTTTATTTTAGTATGACGAGGGGTTTTTAGCAAACAAAAGAGGAGGGGGGAATGAACAAATTGTTGATAGTCTTTTTAGGGCTGATGGTATCAATAGCACTGGTTATGCCGGTCAGCCTGCAGGCCAAAGGCGATGCCTTGAGTGTTGGTTATATTGATTTAGCCAAGATTTTTGACCAGTATGAAAAGACCAAAAATTCAGATAAAAACCTGGAAGCAGAATGGCAGGGTAAGCAAAGCGAAATAAAGAAGTTAAGGGAAGAGATCACGCGGCTTAAGGATGAATTAGAGGTGCTTTCCGAGTCTGCTAAGTCAAAGAAACAGGAAGTCATCGACAGCAAAATAAAGGAATTGCAGGACTTTACAAAGGAGATTCAGGACGAACTTACCGGTGAAAGGAATGAAATAGTTAAGCAAATTTTAGAAGACATAGATACGGTAATAAACCAATATGGTGAGTCCAACGGTTACGATTTGATATTAAATGAGAGGGTCTTGCTTTATCGCACTGAAGGCTTAGACCTTACAAATAAGATTGTTAAGATATTGAATGATAAGTACAAGAGATGATTCACTGTTCGTCGTGCGCAATACGTACGACGTCTGCCTGCCGGCAGGCAGGCAATACGAAAAAGGAGTTTTAATTGAGAAAGAGTTTAAAAGAGATAGCGGAAATAATAGATGGAGAGCTCATCGGTGATTCCGGGATAGTTATTACGGGGGTCTCGGGCATAAAAGAGGCGAGGGAGGGCGATATTACCTTTATCGCTAATCCCAAATATAAAAATTTGATTGATTCAACTCAGGCATCAGCGATTATCATTTCAGCCGAAGAGCAAATCAAAGCAGATATACCTCTTATTCAGACCGAAAACCCTTCGCTTGCCTTTGTCAAAGTCCTGGAAATATTCTCAAGGGAAAAAGTTAACCGAGTGGCCATTGGTATTCACGCCTCAGCTGTTATTGGCAAAAATGTCCAACTCAGCAAAGACCTTACGATTCAGGCCTACGCAGTTATAGAAGATAATGTCAGGATGGGTGACAGGGTAGTAATCTATCCTGGTGTATATATTGGCAAAGGGGTTCAGATAGGCAATGATACTGTAATCTACCCCCAAGTGAGCATTCGGCAGGAAGTGATTATCGGGAACAGGGTTATCATTCATAATGGAACAGTAATTGGTTCGGATGGATTCGGTTATGAAACGTTGAATGGTATCCATCATAAGATTCCCCAGCTGGGCACGGTAGTCATCGAAGACGATGTTGAAATTGGGGCCAGTGTTACTATAGATAGGGCGCGCTTTGATAAGACCCTTATCGGCAGAGGGGCAAAAATTGATAACCTGGTTCAGATAGCACACAATGTAGTTATTGGACCTAATTCTATTATTATTGCTCAGACAGGTATTTCGGGGAGTGTTACCGTTGGCAAAAATGTTATCCTGGCCGGTCAGGTCGGAGTAGCGGGCCATATCAGTATTGGTGATAATACAATAGCTGCTGCCCAAAGCGGGATAAGCAAGGACCTTCCTCCTGATTCCCGGGTGATGGGAAGTCCGGCCAGACCTTTTGGTTTAACCAAGAGGATTCAGGCTGTTATCAAAAGACTTCCCGAACTCTTTAAAAAAATTCTTGATTTGGATAAAAAGATAGAAAATTTGGAGAAAAAAATTGGAAAAACAAAAGACTATCGCTAGCGAAATTAATCTTTCGGGTACAGGTGTGCATGGTGGCAAACACGCCAATCTCAGGCTTAAGCCGGCAGAGATTGATAAAGGGATAAATTTTATTAGAATTGATTTGCCGGCGAGACCGGTGGTCCCTGCCAAAATATTTAATGTGATTGATTCAGATAAACGAAACCGTAGAACTTCTATCGCCAGCAACAATGCAGAGGTGCACACAATCGAACATCTGATGGCCAGTCTGGCCGGTCTGGAGATAGATAATATAACCATCGAGATAGATAGCAACGAAGTTCCCTGTTTCGATGGGAGCGCTGCCTCATTTATTGACGCCCTGAAGAAGGTCGGTATAAAGGAACAGAACTCACCCCGCAAATATCTGCGGGTTAAAGAGCCTATATTTGTTCAGGAGGGGGATGCAGAAATAATAATTCTCCCTGCTGATCACCTAACCATTTCCTATCTTTTAAGTTATGATCATCCGCTTTTGAGGACACAATATATCGACCTTGAATTAAATCCTTCTTCTTTTGAGAAAACACTTGGGCAGGCCCGAACATTTTGCCTTAAGAACGAGGCCAACGCATTGGTCAAGCGGGGATTGGGTAAGGGTGCCAATTATGAAAATACGCTTATTCTGGGGGAAAAGGGAATAATTAAGAATAAATTAAGGTTTGAGGATGAATGCTGCCGTCATAAAATGCTGGATCTTATCGGTGACATTTATTTATTAGGCAGGCCGTTGAGTGGACACATTATAGCGATTAAGAGCGGGCATTCTTTAAATATTGAATTTCTCAAAAAGATTAAACGCTACCAGGAAAGAATAAAAGGTGCAGGCATGGAGGTTTGTGAAGCAGATCTTCCTAGCAAAGGTCAGCTTGATATAAATGATATCAAGGGAATTTTACCCCATCGCTACCCTTTTCTTTTGGTAGATAAGATTCTGGAGATGGAAGACGGCAAGCGGATAGTCGGAATTAAAAATGTTACCGCCGGAGAGCAGTTCTTTATCGGCCATTTTCCGGGACGACCGGTGATGCCCGGAGTTCTGGTAATAGAGGCTATGGCCCAGACAGCAGGGGTTTTGCTGCTTTCCCGAAAAGAAAATCGGGGAAAATTGGCCTATTTTATGAGCATAAATAATGTAAAGTTCCGTCGGGTGGTTATGCCGGGAGACCAATTGCGGCTGGAGGTTGAGGTTATCCGACTTAAGACAAGAACTGGTCAGATCCACACGCAGGCCTTGGTTAACGGAAGAGTGGTTTGTGAAGCAGAGTTGATGTTTTCTCTGGTGGATGCCTAGAACGCAGATGATGAGCAGATGGAAAAACATCTTTTGATCAGTGATCATCTGTCTATAAGATAAAAAGTAAGCCATGAAAATAGATAAAACAGCCATAGTTCATCCTCAAGCAAGATTGGCCGATGATATAGAGGTCGGTCCTTATACAACCATCGGCAAAGATGTCGTCATAAAAAAAGGTACCAGGATTGGTGCGCGCGTTTCAATAGAAGGTTGGACAGAGATTGGCAAAGACTGCCGCATTTTTACCGGCGCGGTAGTTGGGAGTATTTCTCAGGATTTAAAATACAGAGGAAAGGAGTCCAAATTAATCATTGGTGATAACAATGTTATCCGCGAATATGTAACTCTCAACCTGGGCAGCAGTCCTGATCGACCTACTGTAATTGGCAATGATAATTTAATTATGGCCTATGCGCACGTAGCTCATGATTGCAAAGTTGGAAATAAAGTAATTATGGCTAACGCAGCTACCCTGGCTGGCCATGTGGTCATTGAGGATAGAGCCATAATCGGCGGACTGACAGCCATACATCAGTTTTGCAGAATGGGGACACTTTCTATTACCGGCGGATGTTCCAAGGTAACCCAGGATATTATTCCTTATTCCGCGGCTGATGGACATCCAGCAAGACCCTATGGTCTGAATATTGTAGGATTGAAAAGAGCAAATTTCTCTTCCTCACTTCGCTTACAGCTTAATAGGGCCTTTAAGTGGCTTTTTGGTTCCAACTCCTCTATTTCTGAGGCATTAAAGAAAATAGAAAATGAAATTCCTTCCAGCCCGGAACTTTCCAATATGATTAATTTTATCAAGGGAGCAAAGCGAGGAATTAGTAGATGAATA
>JAUWXU010000012.1 GCA_030616145.1 Candidatus Omnitrophota bacterium
TATGGCAATAATAGCCAAAAATGCGGCTCCACTTAGAGTAATTCTGCTCATTATATAATCAAGATAAACTGCCGTTGGCCTGCCCGGTCTGATCCCCGGCACAAAACCACCATATCTTTTCATATTATCGGCTACATCTACCGGATTAAATGCTATGGCTGTATAAAAATAACAGAAGAAGATAATTAAAACCGCATAAAAAAGTTCATAGGCAACATTACCGGGCACCAATAAATTGGCTATTCTCTGAATCACGCCAACCGGAATAAGACCGGCAATGGTAGCGGGGAAAAGTATAATCGATTGAGCAAAGATTATCGGGATAACCCCTGCCTGGTTAACCCGTAGAGGTATATAGGTACTTTGCCCTCCGTAAACCCGGCGGCCGACAATCCTTCGCGCGTACTGAACAGGTATCCGGCGCTGGCCCTGGGTAATCATAATTACTCCGGCAATAACGCCTACCAACATTACCATCATCAAAACGGCTGTTAGAATTTCAATTTGCCCCTTGCTCAAAAGAATATATAATTGATAAAAGGCGGCCGGTGCCCTTGAAATAATACCGGCAGTAATTATCAGTGAAATTCCATTACCTATCCCCTTCTCGGTAATTCGTTCTCCCAACCACATAATAAAGGTAGTGCCGGTGGTAAGTGTAAGTATTGTCAGCAACCTGAACGGCCAACCGGGAACCTGCACAATTCTTATACCCTGGAAGTGGGCTGGATTCTCAAGCCACATGCTGATAAATAAGGATTGAATAATACAAAGCCCCACTGTTCCGTAACGGGTGTATTGAGTCAATTTTCTGCGGCCCATTTCCCCGCCTTCCTTGGCTAATTTCTCCAGATGGGGAATGACCACCGTCAGAAGCTGCAGAATAATCGAGGCAGAAATATAAGGCATTATTCCCAGGGCAAAAATAGTCATCCGCTGCATCGCACCGCCAGTAAACATATTCATCAGGCCAAACAGTGTACCACCTTGCGTTCGGGCAATATTGTCAAAGAACTGGGCAAGCGCTCTACCATCAATACCCGGAGTGGGAATAAAAGCGCCGATCCTGTAGACGGCAATCAAGCCAATTGTGAAAAGAACCTTCTTTTTTAAATCAGCAATCTTAAAAATATTGGCTAATGCCTTTAACATTATCTAAAGATATTTCCTATTCTATTGACTATCGACTGCGGGCTATGGACTTTTTACTATCTCTGTCTTTCCGCCGGCCTTCTTTATCTTCTCAATTGCCTTTCTGGAAAAGGCATTGGCCTTGATAGTCATTGGCTTGGAAAGTTCTCCTTCGCCTAAAACCTTAACACCCCTACCCCTGTCTATATTTTTTACAATCTTCAGTTCCTTTAATTTCTGGGGGGTAACCGTCGACTCTTTAAGACCATCCAGCGTCCGGATATTAATTATCTGATATTTTATCTTAAGCCGGGAAGTAAAACCCCGCTTGGGAATCCGTCTAATAAGCGGCATCTGTCCGCCTTCAAATCCAGGACGCACCCCGCCGCCGGAACGGCACTTCTGGCCCCTGTGTCCCCGGCAGGATGTCTTTCCGTGACCGGAGCCGCGACCGCGGCCTACACGCTTCTTCTTTTTTACCTGCATTCTCTTCTTTACCCTTCGTTTTCCCGTTGAGGAAGAAAACTTTTCAAACCATTGCCAACGGCCTTAACCACATTAATGGCATTCGTTGTGCCCAGACATTTAGTCAAAATATCCTTTATGCCGCAGCACTCGCAAATAGACCTTACCGGTCCGCCGGCAATTATGCCGGTACCGGGAGAGGCTGGTTTCAATAGAACCCTAGCAGCTCCGAAATGTCCTATTACCTGATGGGGAATACTGGTTCCCTTAAGAGATACTTTGAACATATCCCTCCGGGCACGCTCGCTAGCCTTTACAATTGCATCTCTGACCTCGTTGGCCTTGCCCAGGCCATAACCAACCCGGCCCCGCCCATCACCTACAGCTACCAGGGCGTTAAAGGAAAAACGCCTGCCTCCTTTAACAACCTTAGCCACCCTGTTTATACTAATGACCTTCTCACTTAGCTCTGTTTCTTTCTGCCCCTTTTGTTTTGTCTTTTCCATCGTCACTGCTCTTTTATTAATTGGCTTAAAATTTCAATCCGTGTTTCCTGGCCGATTCAGCCAGACTCTTTACCCTGCCATGATAGGCATAACCGCCTCTGTCAAAAACAACCCTGGTAATACCTTTTGGCTTTGCCCCTTCGGCCAAAATCTGGCCTAATAGTTCGGCTGCTTTAACAGTACCGCCCTTGTCCATTTTTGCTTTAAATTTCTTATCTCTGGTAGAAACTGCCAGCATAGTCTTTCCTGCTAGATCGTTAATTAGCTGGGTATAAAGATTGAGCTGGCTGCGATGAACACTAAGCCGGGGTATCTGATCGGTCCCGCTTACTTTTCTTCTAATCCTGTTGTGCCTTTGCTTCAAGGCAATCTCTTTTTTACTTCTCTTACCCATTTCCCCTCGCTTTATTCCTCACTTCGTCGTGCGTTAGGCGTATTGTGTATTGCGTAAAAATATTTTAAACGTAATACAGGACGCAATACGAATTAATCTGTGTTATTTATCAGGCGACCGCCTTCCCCTGCTTGCGGCGGACATACTCGCCAACATATCTTATCCCTTTTCCTTTATAGGGCTCTGGTTCATAAAAATAGCGAATCTCGGCAGCTACCTGACCCACCAATTGTTTATCAATGCCTTTGACGATAAGATGGGTGGGTTTTGGTAGCTCTATTTTAATTCCCTCAGGGATAGGAAAATCTACGGGATGTGAATAACCCAATAACAGGTTAAGTACATTGTCTTTAAGCTGGGCCCGGTAACCCCTTCCGTGAATCTCGAGTTCCTTGGAATATCCTTTAGTCACACCATCTACCATATTGGCAATCAAACTCCTGGTTAATCCGTGCAGAGAACAATCCTGCTTACTATCAGATGACCTGACAACCAGGATTTGACCGTTGCGCTGCTCCACCTTCATACGGGGATTTGCATCCAGTAATAATTCACCCTGCGGACCGGTAACCTTTATCTGTGTTCCGGAAATCTCAACCTTGACCTTGTCCGGAATTGCTATTGGATTCTTACCAACCCTTGACATTCCTCACTTCGCTCCTGATTAAGTCCATAGATTGTTAAAAAATATCTCTTTTTTTGTCTATCGACTATTTAATTTCTTTCACCACACGTAACACAGCACCTCTCCGCCAACTTTCTGCTTTCTGGCTTCTTTATTAGACAAGACACCGTTTGAAGTTGACAGTATAGCTATGCCTAATCCCTGGAGGACAATGGGTATTTTATCGCTTTTAACATAAACACGGCGGCTTGGTTTTGAAATTCTTTTGAGATCTCTGATCGCTGGACGGTCCTCAGCAACAAACTTCAGGTAAACCCTTAAGGTGCTGCGAGCACCGTCAGAAATCTTCTTATAGTTAGAAATAAAGCCCTGCTTCTTCAAAATTTTCAGAACTTCTTCTGTCAATCTTGAAGCAACAAGATCGGTCTTTTGGTGTTTTGCCCGACTCGCGTTTCTGATAATGGTTAAATTATCCGCCAGGGAATCTGTTATACTCATCTCCTCACCCCTCTTTTCGTTTACCAGCTTGCTTTTGTTACTCCCGGTATCTCTCCGCGGGATGCAAGCTCTCTGAAACATATCCGGCATAATCCGAATTTTCGCATATATCCTCTTGTGCGCCCGCAAAGATTGCATCGGTTATATGCCCTTACCTTAAATTTCGGTTTTCTCTTTTGTTTTGCTATTAATGACTTCTTCGCCATAAATTCGTTACCTTAGGATTTATCTTTATCTGTGTAATCTGTCTTTAATCAGTGTAATCTGTGTTATTTATTTCTTGAACGGCATTCCCATCAGCCGCAATAACTCAAATGCCTGTTCATCTGAATTTGTAGAAGTTGTGATAGCTATATCCATACCCCGAGTTTTTTGGAACTTATCGTAATCAATTTCCGGGAATATAATCTGTTCAGTTATCCCCAAATTATAATTCCCTCTCCCATCAAATGCCTTAGTGGATAATCCTCTGAAATCTCTGACTCTGGCCAGGGCAACATTAACCAAACGATCGAAAAATTCATACATCATTCTACCCCTCAGAGTGACCTTACAGCCAACCGGAACCCCCGCCCTGATTTTAAAGCCGGCTACTGCCTTTTTAGCAAATGTCTTTATCGGCTTCTGGCCAACGATAAGGCTCAAGCCGGATACTGCTTCATCCAAAATCTTGGCATCATGCGCCGCCTCACCCACGCCCATATTAACAACAATCTTTTCCAATTTCGGCGCAGCCAGTCGATTTTTAATCCCCAGTTTATCCATTAACTGAGGAACAACCTCATTTTTGTATTTATCATGTAATCTAGCCATAATTTGTCGTCCAATCCCTAATTAGTACCAAAGTGTCCAAGTAAAAGAGGCTTTAAATTATCTCCCCGCATTTCTTGCAGACTCTTACTTTAGTGCCATCGGATAAAGACTTACGCCCGGACCTGCTTGGTTTCTTACAGCGGGGACACACTAATATCAAATTAGATAAATGGATAAAGCCCTCTTTGCTAACAATACCCCCCTGGGGATTTATCTTACTGGGCCGCGTAGCCCTTTTTATTATATTTAAACCTTCGGCTATAGCGCGACCCTGCGGGGAAAATATTTTTAACAACTTGGCTGTTTTTCCCTTTTCTTTTCCGGCAATAACCTTGACTGTATCATTTACCTTTAAATTCCTCATTTATCCCTCATCACTCGTCACTCGTCACTTGTTTTCATCTGTGTCGTTAGACGACCTCCGGTGCCAATGAGATTATCTTCATAAAGTTTTTATCCCTTAATTCACGGGCAATTGGGCCAAAAATCCTTGTTCCCCTGGGATTACCTTCTGCATCTATAATAACAATGGAATTTGAATCAAATCTGAGATATGAACCGTCTTTCCGTCTAATCGGAAAAGCAGTCCTGACCACCACTGCCCTTACCACTTGGCCCTTTTTTATTGTAGCTCTGGGAATGGCCTCTTTAACTGTACAGGTAATTACATCACCAATGGAGGCAATCCTCTTGCCGGAACGACCTATCACTCCAATACAGGCCGCTTTGGTTGCCCCTGTGTTATCAGCCACATCCAGTATCGTCTGCATCTGAATCATTCTATTCGCCTACTCTCTAATATCTCTTGCAGACGCCATCTTTTTTGTTTAGACAGCGGCCTGGTCTCGACAATTTTAACCTTGCTGCCAATCTTGGCTTTATTTTCACTATCATCAACTTTAAATTTCTTAGACTTGGTAATGGTCTTGCCATAACGGGGATGTCTGGTCAATCTAACCACCTTGACAACGATGGTTTTATCCATTTTATCACTTACAACTATACCGACCAGCTCTTTTCTGCGGCCTCTTTCACTTGGCATTATTCTTCCCCTCTCTCTGGATAGTCAAGATTCTGGCGATATCCCGTTTGGTCATTTTAATCCGGCTGGGTTTTTCAATCTTGCCGGTTTTTGCCTGAAATCTCAACTTAAACAATTCCTCTTTTAGAGAAACTAATTTATGCTCTAATTCATCAGTACTTAACTGTCTTATTTCATCGGTCTTCATTGTAATAACCTCGAAGTCATTTTGTTTAAGGCATCCTCGGCAATGATCAGCTTATGGTGTCTTAAAATATCATAGGCATTGCAATCTTCCGACCTCTTTACAGTAAGACCAGGTATATTCCTGGATGCCCGCTTTAAATTTGAATCTAAAGCAGCAGTGACAATTAATGGCCGGTCTAACGCCTTCAATTTTGAAAGCATTGATACAACCTTTTTAGTCTTTGGTTCGTCGATCTTTATTTCTTTAATAAGTACTAACTGCTTATTGTTAAGCTTGACATTTAAGGCCGAAATCACGGCCAGCGCCTTTATCTTTTTAGGTAATTTATACGAATAACTACGGGGATGCGGCCCAAATACCACGCCGCCCCCTGTCCATATCGGTGACCTTATAGTGCTGGCTCTCGCCCTTCCGGTTCCTTTCTGTCTCCAGGGCTTTTTTCCACCGCCCCTTACCTCTTTGCGGGTTTTAGTGGAGGCGCAACCGCTGCGTTTATTATTAGCGTACATCCGCATTGTCTGGCGCAAAAGGACATCATTGACCTTACTGCCAAAAATAGTTTTGTCAAGCTCAACCTTCCCGACCTTTTTTCCTTCTAAATCATAAAGCGAAGCAGATAACATTATGCAAATACCTTTTCTGGTTTCTTAACGGCGTTTCTGATAACCAAATAACTATTTTTATGCCCGGGGACCGCGCCCTTGACCATCAGCATGTTGTTTTCCAGGTCAACTTTTATAACTTTTAAGCTCTGGACAGTTCTTCTGTTGCCCCCCATTCTGCCGGGAAGGTGATGACCTTTAAATACCCTGGATGGGAAAGCGCTGGCACCTATTGAACCGGGACGACGATGTGTCATGGAACCATGAGAGGCAGGACCTCCACTCCACCCCCATCTCTTCATCCCCCCCTGAAAACCCTTACCAATGGTTATACCGCTAACATCAACAAAATCACCTTCCTTAAATATATCTACCTTTATTTCCCGGCCAATCTTATAGTTATCCTTGTCGGAAATCCTGATTTCCTTAATAAATTTTTTAGGTTTAACACCGGCCTTCTTGAAGTGGCCAAGAAGCGGTCTTTTAGTCCGATTTTCTTTTTTTTCACCAAATCCCAGCTGAACAGCCCGGTATCCATCAAGGTCTGGAACCTTCAACTGCAGGACTAAACAGGGCCCGGCCTCTATAATAGTAACCGGAGTAAGCTTCCCGTCCTTTTCAAACGTCTCGGTCATTCCTATTTTTCTGCCCAATATCCCTATTGCCATTCATCGCTCCTTACTTCAGTTCGTCGTGCGTGATGCGTATTGCGCACCCGAATTAATCTTTTCTCAATTTCTTGTCTCTCGATTTCTTGTCTCTCGATTTCTTGTCTTTCGATTTCTTGTCTACTTTTGACTTAGCCTTTGGCTCGGGCGGCATGGGTTTTAATTTTGTCGTCTTCCTATCTAATTCCACAGTTATGTGGCTTGTCCTTTTTAAAATCGGGGTTGCCCTTCCCATTGCCCGCGGCCTGAATCTCTTCAGCATCGGGCCGCCATCTACTATTATCTTGGAAATATACAAATCCTCTTGCTTGACCTCTGGCCTTTGTCCCAGATTAGCAATGGCAGATTTTAAAACTTTAGCTACACATCCTGCACTTCTCTTCTTTGTATTAGCCAGAATAGCCAAGCCCTTCTGGGGATTCATTCCTCTGACTAGACTGATTACCTGTCTTGTCTTTCTTGGAGAAATTCTGATGTATCTGGCTATTGCTTTAGATATCATGCCTTATCCATTTTAATTTTCCGTTCCCATATCTATATGTTACTTCAATGAGGTCGAAACCTCAGTAGCGGAACCATGCCTTTTGAAAATCCTGGTCGGCGAAAACTCACCCAGTTTATGCCCAACCATATTCTCAGTAACAAAGACCGGAATAAATTTCTTTCCATTATATACTGACAGAGTCAACCCTATAAAATCCGGTGTTATGACTGAGCGCCGCGACCACGTCTTGATTGCCTTACGGTCTCCAGTCCGGCTTGCCCGATTAACCTTTACTGATAGTTTAGGGTCCACATAAGGACCTTTTTTCAGCGAACGCCCCATTATTTATTTTCCTTTTTTCTTTTTCTCCCGCCGTTTAATAATAAATCTGTTAGAGTATTTCATTTTTTTTCTTGTTTTAAACCCCTTGGTTGGCTTTCCCCATGGGCTAACCGGATGTCTACCGCCGGATGCCTTTCCTTCACCGCCTCCCAGAGGATGGTCTACTGGATTCATAGCTACGCCCCTGGTGCTAGGCCTTCGGCCCAACCAGCGATTTCGGCCGGCCTTGCCCAAAGATATACTGTCATGGTCTACATTGGAAGCCTGGCCAATAGTAGCAAAACAGTCCAGTCCGATCAAACGTACCTCACCGGAGGGTAATTTAACATGGGCAAATTCTCCTTCCTTGGCAACAATCAGGGCATAATTACCAGCGCTCCGCGCCAACACCCCACCCTGACCACTCTTCAGTTCAACATTGTAAATAGGTGTCGCCGGCGGAATATTACGAATCGGAAGGGCATTGCCGGGTTTTATTTCTCCCTTACTACCAGAAATAATCTCACTGCCGACCTCCACCCCCAAAGGCACAATGATATATCTCCTTTCACCGTCGGAATACTCGAGGAGGGCTATCCGGGCAGATCTGTTGGGATCATACTCAATAGACAGCACCTTTGCCGGAACGTCATATTTGTCTCTTTTAAAATCAATAACTCGATAATGACGCTTATGGCCTCCGCCCTGGTGCCTCATCGTAATGCGGCCGCCAACGTTTCTGCCCGCTGCCCTTCTCAAAGGTCTGGTCAAAGATTTCTGCGGCCTGCTAACAGTTATCTCTTCAAATGTAGAGACACTGCCAAATCTTCTGGTAGGTGTAGTCGGTTTATATTTCCGTATACCCATTATTCCTCGCTTAGGCCTGTGAAATTTCTATCAATTTAACAATATAACGGTATAGCAATTTAACAATTTAATTTTCTCACGCTATTTCTATGCTCTGCCCCGGGGCCAAAGTTACAATCGCCTTTTTCCAACTCGCTGTTTTACCTTCTTTAAAACGTACCCTTTTTTTCTTGCCGGAGACATTCATTGTGTTAACCGCTGTAACCTTTACCTTATATATTTCCTGAACGGCCAGCTTTATGTCTACCTTATTGGCCTTTCGGTCAACTGAAAAGAGATATTTATTTTGCGTCCCAAGGACTGTGCCTTTTTCAGTAATCAGTAAATGTTTAATAACAGAGTAACAATCCTTCATTCGTCGCTCCTTAGTTCACTTCGTCGTGCGTATTGCCTGCCTGCCGGCAATGAATCTATCAGCGTTTAATGAACTTCGTCCTGATAGGCAACTTATGGGCGCAAATCCTCATAGCGCCCTTGGCCAATTCTTCAGGAACACCATCCATTTCAAATAAAATCCTGCCTGCCTTTACAACACAAACCCAATATTCGGGTGCACCCTTACCCTTGCCCATCCTGGTCTCAGCCGGTTTTTTAGTGACTGACTTGTCGGGAAAGATCCTTACCCAAATCTTACCGCCCCGCCTAACATGCTTGGCCAAAGCTACGCGGCCTGCCTCAATCTGAACATTTGTCAACCAGGTATTTTGCAGAGCCTTCAGGCCATATTCACCAAAATTAATGGTAGTGGCCTTTGTGCTAATACCCCGCCTTCGTCCCCGCTGCGATTTACGATACTTTACTCTTTTTGGCATCAGCGCCATCTTTAACTTCTCCCAGTATTTCGCCCTTGTATATCCAAACTTTCACGCCGATTAAACCATAAGCAGTGTGGGATGCACAAAAACCATAATCTATATCCGCCCTGAACGTATGGAGAGGTATCTTTCCTCTCTTATAACCTTCGGATCTTGCTATCTCAGCTCCCTGCAAGCGACCACCACAGGTAACCTTAATCCCCAAGGCACCGCTATCCATAGAGGTACTTATCGCCCTCTTCATAGCCCGACGGAAAGAAACTCTTTTCGCAAGCTGGAAAGCGATATTTTCAGCAACCAACTGGGCACTAAGCTGAGGATTTTTGACTTCCCTTATTTCAACATAAATCTCGCCTCCGACTAACTCCCGAGCATCTTCCTTGAGCCGGTCTATCTCCTGACCGCGCCGCCCAATCACCACGCCCGGCCGGGCAGTATGTATAATAACCTTGACCTTCTTAGCGGAGCGTTCGATGTCAATCTTAGAAACAGCTGCTGAAGAAAATCTATTCTTAATAAAATTGCGGAGTTTTATATCCTGCTGAAGTAGTCCGGCAAAATCCTTCTTTTTTGCAAACCACCTTGAACTCCATCCTTTAATATAACCTAACCTTAGACTTATCGGATGTACCTTTTGTCCCATTTATTCCCCTCTTTGTTTCTCGCTTCGTTGTGCGTCGTGCGTATTGCCTTTGGATTTTACGCAATACGCATCACACAATACGCAATACGAATCTATAGTTTTATTTCTATGTCCACCCCTGTCGGTAAATCAAGCTTCATCAGGGCATCAACAGTCTTGGAAGTAGGATCTAAGATATCCAATAATCTTTTGTGTATCTTAATCTGAAACTGTTCACGGGATTTCTTATCAATTACCGGGCTGCGTAAGACCGTATAATCTTCTCTTGTAGTGGGGAGAGGGATAGGTCCGGAAACCCTTGCACCTGTCCGTTTGGCAGTATTAACTATCTCCAGGGCTGACTGGTCCAGAATCCTATAGTCATACGCTACTAACTTTACCCGTATCTTTCCTTTTGAAATTATCTTTTTGCTTTTTTTAGCCATGTTTAGTTAACAACCAATTTCTATCAATTTCTAGTATCTAGCATCCAGTATCTAGGATCTAGGTTATTTTATTCGATTATCTCACTCACCACTCCTGCTCCCACTGTATGTCCGCCTTCCCTGATCGCGAAGCGAAGTTCTTTCTCCATCGCAATCGGGATAATCAGGTCTGCCTCTAAGTCCACGTTGTCTCCGGGCATTATCATCTCTACGCCTTTG
>JAUWXU010000037.1 GCA_030616145.1 Candidatus Omnitrophota bacterium
GACATGTGAAGTTGAAGTATCAATGCCTGTTACGAAGATAGTCACGGAACTGAAGAGAGTCTATCGTGTGCACTGGGAGAGGGTTCATACATTTCGCATCCGTCCGAATGATTTTGACAGAATCAAAGTTTATTACACAGACGGTTTAGTAAGTGCCGTAGGTTACGGACTTGCCCGGCAGGTTCCTAGCGAAGCAGAAGTTTCCTCAAGTCCCACTATGGGAATACCCGGCTGGGAGAATGTCACTACCCGGGGACGGCTTATGGCTGAAAGGGCTGCTAAGGTGGATGCCTACCGTAACCTGGCCGAGATTATCAAGGGATTGCGGATTACCTCCAATACCTATGTGCGTGACTTTGTAGCTGAAAGTGACCAGATAAATACTCAATTGGATAGCTTTATTAAAGGTGTTAAACAGATAGGGCCTTACCGCTACACGCCGGATGGGATATGCGAGGTGGATGTTGAAGTAAGTATGCGCAAGGTTGTTAAAAAATTAAAAGAGATTCGGAAATGGTATATCCGCCGTCGTTATCCTTGGCGACATGTTTATTTTAAGACCATAAAGTTTAAGAAGATAATAGAATATTATCCTGCTAAAATCATCAGGGTTACCGGCCAGGGTGTAGCTCCGAGCAAATACATTAAAGATGCGACACCGGTTTCTTCAATCCCGCCATCTATGCCGGACTGGGTTAGTACCAGCCTTACGGTTACCGGTGTAGGTGTAGCGCCGGCAGATACTTCTGGCGTGGAGGCCGGTCTTCTGGCTGAAAGGGCCGCTGAGGTGGATGCGCGGAGAAACCTGGCTGAACAGATCTACGGGGTCGAGATCGATTCTACTACCACAGTAGAGGACTTTGTCGTGCAAAATGATGAAGTCAAAGTGGAGGTAGAGACATTTTTAAGAGGCGCTCAAAAAACAGATACCCGTTTTCTGCCTGACGGCAGTGTTGAAGTAGATCTTAAGGTTTCATTATTGGGGTTATGGGGGTTGATAAATGATTGACCGGTTAGCGCCTTAGCCGGTATGCGATTTACGATAACCTGTTAACCGCGCAGCTGGCGAACCAAGATAGTTGTGTGATTAAAAAAGGAGGCATTATGCTAGGCAAACCAAAGCTCTGGCTGGGCATTGGCATATTATTATTAGTTATCTTTTTATCCGGCAAGACGGTCTTAGCTCAAATAGAGGAGAAAGAGGTAATCGGTGAGGGTATAGCCGTGGGTTCTTCTCTTGCCTCGCGTCAGGAAGCCTTGAATCGGGCATTGAGAAATGCCATTGAAAAAGGAGTGGGCGTGCTTATTGATTCTGAAACGATGGTCCAGAATTTTCAACTGCTCGATGATAAAGTATATTCCCAGGTGAAGGGTTATGTAAAAAGTTACCAGATAGTTGATGATAACCAGGGCAAAGAAGGGTTTTACAGGATTAAGCTGAAGACCATTGTCGCTCTGGGCAGCTTAAGAAAGGACCTTAAGGCCTTAAATATAATAATGGAAAAGAAGGGACGGCCAAGAATCGTAATGGTATTTTCTGAAACCATCGATGGACTGGCCCAACCTGGTGCATTAACCCAGACATCTTTGGAAAAGGCGTTTCTGGAGAATAATTTTCCCGTAGTTGACAAACCACAGATGGAGATGATTAAGGCCAGAGATGTCACCTTAAGTTATAATGACCCCTTAAAGGCAGCTGCCTTAGGCAGGCGCTATGGCGCGGAGGTAGTAATAATCGGCCAGGCCACTAGCGATCTGGTCGATAAATCCCAGCCCTATGGTGTTTCAGTTTATGCCTATCAGGCCCAGGTTTCAGCCAGGGCGATTAAGGTAGATACCGCCCGCCTGATTGCTTCTGAAAATGTTAGCTCTACCCAAAGAGGAAGTGGCAGAATTCCTACGGCCAAGAAGTCTTTGGATGTTGCTGGGCAGGAACTGGCTGATGTAATGATGAATCAGATTGTCGAAAAGTGGAGAAGCGAGGTATATAATCTGCTGGAAGTGCAGTTAGTCTGCGAAAGGGTTAATCTTGATGTATTAAATTTATTTGAAGATAACCTCCGGAATTTAGATATCGTTAAGAGTTTAAGCCAAAGAAGCTTTGTAAATAATATTGCCATTATAGATATAGAGATAGAAGGTAATGCTGATGTACTGGCTGCCAAATTAAACGAATTTATCAATCCTTCAGTCGAAATAACAGCCCGGACACAGAACAGGATTGATTTGCTGTTTCTGGAAGATTAGCGCGAAAAGATACGGATTAGCACTGATTGATTGGCGCCTTAGCTGGTATGCGGTTTACGATAACCGCAATTGGCTAAGCGGCTAACAGATCATAAAGGAGGTATGAGATGTTTAGAAATAAAGCCTTAATCAGTATTTTATCTGTTTCAATCCTGATTGGCCTGACTAGTCAGGACGTATTTGCAGCAACTAGGCCAAGAAGGCGAAGAAAGAAGAAGGTTGTTATCGAACTGGAGGTTTTGCCGGCACAGGTTGGTCCCAAAAAATTGATTGCGGTTATTGATTTTGAAAACAAGGCCGGAGTAGCCTCTAAATTCAGGATTGGTTCAGGCATGGCTGAGATGTTAACCACTGCTTTGATAAAAAGCAATCGTTTTATCGTAGTCGAACGGCAGGCGATTCAGGACGTTTTGACTGAACAGGATTTCGGGGCCAGCGGCCGTACTACCCAGGAGGCAGCAGCCCGGTTTGGAAAGCTCCTGAATGCCCAAATTCTGGTAAGAGGGGCAGTGACCGAGTTTTCTCGGGCGAGTACTGGTGGAGGTCAGGCCTTTCGCTACAAAGGTTTTTCGTTGGGGATGCGTGGTGGAACGGCCCATGTTGCGGTGAATATTCGGCTTTATGATTCTACTACTGGTCAGGTCCTTGATTCTCAGCGATGCGAGGGTTCAGCCAGCTCTTCAGGACTTTCTTTTGCCTATTCTGAATCGGACTGGGCGCTTGGCACTTCCACATTTCAGGCTACACCCCTGGGAAAGGCAACCCAGGCAGCTATCAATAAGGCAGTATATTTTGTTATCATGCGAATGCAGGATGTCCCCTGGGAAGGCAGGATAGTAAAGGCAAAAGGTCCGGTTATCTATCTCAATTGTGGCATTAATTCTGGAATAAAAGTCGGGGATAGTTTTGATGTCTATAAGAAGGGAGAGGAACTGATTGATCCGGAAACTGGAATTTCCCTCGGTTCCGAAGTTAGCAAGATAGGAAGAGTCCAGGTAGTAGAAACTCAGGATAAGTTTTCCAAGGCAACAATTGTCAGCGGGACGGGATTTAAACGGGGAGACATCATACGTTTTGAGTAAGGGAGATTATTAAGGACGGTATAAAATCCTGATGCGTTCTACTACAAAAACAACTATCAGGAAAATAATCAGAAAAATAATCAAGATATCGTTAGCATAAAGACGACCTACCAGAAAAGGGGTTTGAGGAGAAAAAGATAATCTTTTCAGGTTGGTCGAGAATATCACACAGATAGTTGCAATATGTAAGGCTTGATCCGCCAGAAATGTCCCCACCCTGTATCTCTCCCTATTAAAATATCTAACCTTCAAACAATCAATTAGCAGATGGGTAGTTCCTAGAAACACGATTAATATCCAGAGAGCTTTTATTCTCAAAAATGGCCAGCAGAGAACTATTGAACATATAGTGAATATTGCTGCATGCAGAGCCTGGCCCCAGAAACCCCTTGCTTTAAATTTATAAATTAGATTGGGCTGAAGGGGAAAATCAGCTAAAAAATGGGCGAGAATAAGTCGCAGAAATAAAAACATTCTTCCTCCTCTTTGTGATCTATTCGTTGGTTAACCCGCTAACCAATCAATCTGTGGTTATATTTTTTCTATTTCAAGATAATCTTCAAAATTGCTTATCTGAATTACCTCGGGGCTGGCCAGATAATTAGAGCCGAAGATATCCCCGGTCACCGGCCTTAACCGCTCAACTATTTTCCCGGCCTTTATTTTCATACCAATAGATATCTTTCCGTCAGAATAATACTGCCTGCCTGTTACCACAGCGCCTTTTACTACGCCTTTAACAGTAGAACGGATGGTATCATTCTTAACAGCATAATCCTCCAGCGTTGTTTTGGAATCTATAACCGCACCATACATTATTTCAGCAAGTTTTCGATAAGCATCTATTTTAGCGGCGCGTTCCGTAGTTATTCTGGCTAGGGCGCCGAATCTAGAAGAATATTCTTTTTTTGTTATTGCAACAGATTTTTCGGAAACAGTACTTTTTATTTTTTTGCCCAGTATTTTCTCGGATAATATAGCCTTTCCTTCAGTTTCTAATTCGGCAATATTCCAGGGAGAAACAAGGGAGGAATTAAACTTACCGATTCTGATAAACTTATCTATCTCACCTTTGGAGGAAAAGATTACTTCACCTTCCGCAACTCTAATTTCAGTGGTGTAGTTATCCGGCATTATCGCTAACGAAAAAGAGGTTCCCCTTACCCCGGAAATAGCAACCGGACTGGTTATTTTGAATTCGCTTCCCGGCGGCAGGTGTTTTAACACCGCCAGCAGTTTTCCGCTAAGCAGGCCGAGCTGCTTCATACTTCTTATTTGAATGGTAGAGTTTTCTTTGAGCCGGATGATGTTTCCCTGAAACTCTATATCTGCTGAAGAGTCCCTTAGGGTTTTTACCGAGTCCCCAGCTGACAATTTTGCCCCTGCTTCCACCGGAACCCATTCGGTCTGGCCGGAAGGGAGACGCTGGATAGTGCCCTGTCCAGCTATAAGGCTCGCCTCTTCGGCGGATGCCCCTGTTGCTAACATTAGATTTAGCAATATGATAGAGAGGATATATAGACTCTTTTTAATCATAGATAGCAAATGTTTCGGTTGTGGTTAGGTATCGTTTGTCGTAATAGCTTGTCATTTATCGTGTTAAGACGAAAGACTAAACCGGTATGCGTTACCGATACGTAACCGAACCCATAACCGATAGACGATAAACAGAGCTCCGCAACAGTCTTGTTTATAATAGGATATCTGCTGGCCGACGTCAAGTAAAAAGTGCGGCAGGCGATTGACTATTGGGTTTTTATCGGGCATACTTTATTATGGAGTCCCATATGTTGGGAGACCGGTAATACAGGTTTTGACAATTGAATAACAAGGCAGTCGAAAAGGCAAACTGCCCGAAAGGGTAGGGCGCAAAACTTTAGAGCCCTTGCTATGTTTAATAGCAGGGGTCGTCAGTTACCGAAACTGTTGCTTAGTGATAACTGAAACCCTATTCTTTTCGGGTAAGACCTGAAAGGCATAGGGTTTTCTATGTTTAAGGTCTTATTGTGTTCAGTCCTGGTGGTCGGTATTGCGACCTTTGGTTTTAATCGGGGACTGTACGCCGAAGATGAATATGTAGAGATTAATCTTAGCTCTCCAGATAAGAGCCAGCCGATTACTATATCCATTGACAGAAAACTTGCCCAAAAATTCCAGTTTTTACCCGGACAGGAATTGATAATTCAAGCATATGTCTGTAGCTCAGACGGCCAAAGACATTTTGTTAAGGATATTTACGGCAATGATCAATGGAAGATAATTCTGGACGAACAGGACCGGGGGAGTTTCACCTTCTTGCCAGCGGAAACCAATTTTACCGGTCGCCTGACAGTTTCTGCCAATCAAAAGGTGATTTACGACCCCGGTCTTTTTAATTCCGGCGATTTAACAACCCTGGAATTTGTTGAGGAATATCAACTTGGGGATGGTGCAGGAATAAAGGTTCATTATACCTCGCAAATCCTGGAGGCCTCCGGTGCCGGAGAAGAATTTCCCCGGCAGGTCCTGGAGGCCAGCCGAGAGGCCTATGAAAGGATTGTGCAGGAATCCGGATTTGATAGAGAGGGATATAGCTTTGCCCGGGCAGATAAGTCCTATGCCTATGATCAAGATAAGGTCATAGATATATATATTGGCAGTAATGACTGCCGGGATAAGTTTCGCTTTCATTCATTGGACTACAGAGATTTTAAAGATGCGCCTTTTTATGAAATGAGATATGAAGGAAGATATAGATATTCAGCGGTGCTAGCCATACCCGCAGATTATCAGACCTATCTGAAAGAGGCATCCAGGCAGTTTGGTTACACTGGTAATATTGATATGTCATCTCATCTGAAGGGGGCCTTGATGCATGAGATGCTGCACGTCATTACCTTTTATTACAACAAAAATCTTCTTTCTTGGTATGAACTTAATCCCTCAACCAAATGCTATGAAGGGGGAGATTGGTATGTAGAAGGGTTGGCAAGATATTTTGAGACCCTTACCGGATTTGAGGATAATTTCTATTCTGCTGGTTTTTATCAGGAAATAGATGATCAAAAGGTGAGGTATATGAAGGGCGGGGTAAACTGGTTTATGCGCCGGCCTGACCAGAGATTCTCAGAACTAGAATATGACTTTGCTATCTTCTGGAAATATTTACACCAGAGATTCGGAATGGAGGCGATTGAGGAATTGTCCTGCGGGCTGCGTTTTGCCGAAAATGGCGAGGGAGAAGGCGGCAGGAATATCTCAAGGATTATTGAACAGGCAACTGGAGCCAAA
>JAUWXU010000004.1 GCA_030616145.1 Candidatus Omnitrophota bacterium
GATAAAATCATAAATCCGAATAACCTCATAAGTAAATTTGTCATTACCAGCCCAAAAAATAATCCGATCACCACGCAAGACAAATTCCTGACCGATGTCTTTTTCAACAGCATATCAACAGCTATAACTGCCAACGCTACACCAATACCAATGACTGCACCGGCCATCGGCCAGATACCAGTCTCTCCCATAGCCTGAAATGCTAATTGATAACCAAGCGCGCTACATAAAACAATAAAAAAAAGACGGACAAAAACTATTATCATCTTTTACTTTTTCCTCCTTTCTTTAGAAAACAGCCCTTCGCAAAATTCGTTCAGGGCTGGTTGAGAATATTGAATTTTATAAAAACTTTTTTTAAGAAAACATTACTTCCAATGCCTGTTCAACTGTCTCCACCCCGATAATCTCAATCTTTCCCTTAAAATCTATTCTTTTGAAATTGCTTTCAGGAATAATACATCGCTTAAATCCCAGCTTCTCGGCCTCAGTTATGCGCGGGATAATACGGGTCACCGGCCTTACTTCGCCCCGAAGGCCCACTTCTCCTAAGACCACGTCGTGGGCCCGGGTAGGTCTTTCTTTAAAACTAGAGGTACAACTTACACATACCCCTAAATCAGCCGCTGGTTCAACAATCTTAATTCCTCCAGCTATGCTGACAAAAATGTCGCACCCTCCAATCTTCAAACCAACCCTTTTTTTTAATACTGCCAAAAGCAAGATTACCCTATTATAATCGAGGCCGGTAACCCGGCGGGAAGGGAGGCCAAATTTTGTTGAAGTAACCAGGGACTGTAATTCTACCAGTATGGACCGACTCCCTTCCAGGACAGGGACAACCGTCGAACCAATAACCCCGTTTGTCCTTTTTTTCAAAAAGACTTCTGAGGGACTAGCAACCTCCTGAAGTCCATTTTCCAGCATCTCAAATATGGCTATCTCGTTAGTAGGGCCAAACCGGCTCTTAATCGCTCTCAATATCCGATAGTCATGATAAACTTCTCCTTCAAAATAAAGAACAACATCCACCATATGTTCGAGGACTCTTGGTCCGGCAATAGACCCCTCTTTCGTTACATGGCCAATCAGAAAAACCGGTATATTGCTGGATTTGGCAAAGGCGGTTAATTCCCCCGCGCTTTCTCTAACCTGGCTGACACTGCCCGGAACGGATTGAAGATTCGGTTTATAAACAACCTGTATTGAATCTATAATCACCAACCGGGGAGATAACTTCTTAATATGTTCAATAATCAAATTAAGATTGGTTTCTGAAAGTATATATAAATTTGGAGAACTAACACCGAGGCGACCAGCCCTCAGTTTTATCTGATTAATAGACTCTTCTCCGCTGACATACAGAATTTTTTTTCCTGTTGAGGCCAATTGATTGGAGAGCTGAAGAAGCAAGGTTGATTTACCAATGCCCGGCGGACCGCCAACCAATACTGCTGAGCCGGGCACAATCCCACCCCCCAGAACCCTGTCAATCTCCTCAAGACCAGTCTTTATCCTCAGCTGTTCGTCTGGAGTTACTGCAAAAAGAGTAGTTGGCCTGTCCGAAGATATCCTGGAAAATTGGCCTTTTTTATAGACATCGAGGCCCGCTTCTTCGAGCATTGAATTCCATTGCCCGCACTCAGGGCACCTGCCCAACCACCCAGGCGACTGAGAACCGCATTGCTGGCATACATAAATAGTCTTTTTCATAAATGTTCACCCCGTCAGATAATTTTATTATCCAACGGGGTTTATTTGTCTAACTATAATTATCTTTTTTATTTTTCTACCGTTAATAAGGGGCAGAAGGGCTCCGGGGCTTCGACGGTTTAGTGTCTTTGGTCTTGGTGTCTTTTTTGAGCAACCTCCAGGGATGGGCCTTTATATCTGCGCTAAAATCCTCTAAGTTCTGATATAATTCATCATCTACAATCAACCTACCGATAGTGCCCTTGCCGGCCTTTATCCCGGCGATGATGTCCTTTAAGTCCTGGGTAATATCTCTGGTATTATTCAGGATATCCTTTATGGTCGACTTTGTTGTCTTGCTGCCCAGAATCTCGTGCAGGGCTATCAGATTTTCCTGACTCATCCTGGTTATTCTTTCTATCGGAATCGGATCATAGCCAACTATCTTATCCCCGTCTTTCAGCAACGGCGCCTCGCTAGTCCCTGAAGAAAAGATTTCAACATACTTTTCGCCCAGCATGCCTAACATATTAATATAAATCTCTGCATTCTGTCTGATCTTAACATCCCTTTTCAGCCAGATTAAAACCTCCACCTGGTCCTTGTCTAATGCCGAATCATAATACCTTTTAATGCCCTGGACTGTTCCCGCCTTTATTCCTGCCAGCCGCACCGGCACATCTGGTTGCAGACCACCCACATAACCAAATATCAACTTGAGATGATAACCCTTCCCTAACAAAAGATGTAGATCGCCAACTGAAAAAACTACTATTGCAAAAAGAACTATTCCAATAATCACAAATATTCCTACCCGCAACTCTTTGTTTCTGTTATTCATATATCACCTCGCTTCAATCTAAACAATTAATCTTTGACATAGAAAGATTTATTTCTGGTAATCGGACCCCAGGCCTCGCCGGTAATAAATTGGTGAACTACCGGATCAGTGGTCTTTTTTATCTGTTGAGGTGTTCCGATCGCTATAATCTTGCCATTATAGAGCATGGCTATTCTATCGGCTATCTTATAGGCGCTGGTCATATCATGCGTTACGGCTATAGCGGTAATCTTTAACCTGTCGTGTAATTTCGTAATCAATTCATTGGTGGCAGCGGCCATAATCGGGTCAACCCCGGTAGTTGGTTCATCATAAAGAGTAATATCCGGCCTCATGCAGATTGCTCGGGCAAGTCCCACTCTCTTTTTCATTCCACCGCTCAACTCAGCCGGCATTAAGGTCTCTATGCCGGCAAGCCCTACTAAGTCAAGCGCTTCTTTAACCCGCTGGTCTACCTGCTCGTCGGTCTGCCGGGTATGTTCTCTTAAAGAAAATCCCACGTTCTCTCTTACTGTCAATGAATCAAAAAGGGCCGAGCCCTGAAATAACATTCCGAACTTCAGACGGATTTTATCCAGTTCCTTATCTTCCAGTTTAGTTATGTCCTGGCCGTCTATCAGGACTTGTCCAGAATCCGGTTTTAACAACCCGATTATATTTTTCAGCAATACGGTCTTCCCCACCCCGCTCCTGCCGATAACGACCATTGTTTCGCCCGTTTGGATGGTAAGATTCAATTGATCCAGGACTTTATGACTATGAAACGATTTAGACAGATTTTTTATCTCTATCATATAAAAATGATTACACAGATATGATTTGTTAACCGGTTAACCAACTATAGACATCCTATATAGTATGTCTTTTAAAATACGAAATAAAATAGTGCCGTAAACAAACAATCCGCGGCAATGATTAAGATAAATGAGGTAACCACTGAAATCGTAGTAGCCTTCCCCACACCTTCAGCGCCGCCGCTAGTTTTAAATCCCTGATAACATCCTACAACTATAATGATAATTCCGAAAAACAACGATTTTATTAATCCAGTATAGACATCTTTAAAAAGCAGTGTCTTCCAGGTCATCCTCATATACATATCAGAACTAATCCCCAGTTTAAATACACCTACCAGATACCCGCCGATTATCCCCAGAATGTTGGAATACATAGTAAGCACCGGCAACATTATAATTCCGGCTAATAACCTGGGGGTAACTAAATAACTGACCGGATTGGTGGCCAGGGTCTCTAAGGCATCAATCTGTTCGGTAACCTTCATGGTTCCTAATTCAGCTGTAATAGAAGCGCCCACCCTGCCAGCTACGGCCAAAGCAGTAAGAACCGGCCCTAATTCCCGGGCCATTGCTACCGCCACTAATCCGGAAACGTACATCTCAGCCTGAAAGCTCCTCAAAGAATAAGCAGACTGCAAAGCCAGCACCATCCCGGTAAATATGGCAGTTAAGGAAACAATCGGACAGCTCATCACGCCAATCTTATTCATCTGATCGATAATCTCTCTTTTTCTCAACGGCGAAATGGACGTCCAGCGAATAGCCTGCCAGAACATAGCAAATATAGCACCTGCTGAAGAAATAAACGATAAAAACTCAGTCTTCTGCCTGTTTAACCACCGGATCATCTTTTTCACCTTTGTTAAAACCGAAAACTACGCTCTACTGCCAAAAAGTTTTCGTCTTTTTTTATCTGCATCTTTATGCTTTCACTGTCGTCTAATTCATATTCCAATTCTATCTGGTTATTGTCGTTATTGGAGAGGCCTGTTTTATCATTAAGGTATGTCTTAAAATTAATCCGGAATTCATCGCCGATATCCTTACTTAACTTGACTTCTGAACTCTTTTTGTCTCCGGTTACCTTCCAGTCTTTCCACACCAGCATTCCTCCCTCCATACCCAGCTTTAAATCATCAAATATATTTTCGTTTGCAAGATTAATCTCACCGCCGATAGTAAGCGATCCTTCTTGATGATAGAGTTTTGAATCAACAACCTTCAAAATTTTGCCTTTGCCTTTTAAATTTAGACTCATTTTTTGGTAATCGCCTAATCCTTTTAAAAAACCACTGCTTGTCTTCAGCCAGCCTTTGACATCGGGATTTTTTATCGGCCCAACTAACTTAAACTCGCCTTCCACCCCCTGGGCAGTTAATAGATCTTCAAAGATTGAAAGTGGTAGATTTATTTCATCCAGACTATCAAATCTTGCTATCAAATTGAGGTCTACCAAATAAGGTGGTCTGAGTGAAACCTGTCCAAAAAGAGCAAGATTATCGTCCATCTTCAAAGACAAAATCTCCAGCAGGTCATTGTTTATCTGATAAGAACCATTTAATTCCTTAAAGGGTTTATAATCCAAGATTGAGTTCCGGCTGTTTATCTCACCCTCAACAACCAGCCCTGAATCATCCTTTGTTATCCTGCCGGACAAATTCAGTTCAGTCACGATATCCACGTTTTTGAAATTTATATGTTTCAGTTTTATGGCTATATCAAAATCTGATTTTAAAAATTTGGCTATTATTTTAACCTTGGAATCCTGGTTTCCATCGTTAAAAGATATGATTATGCCTTCATCGATTAGTGCCTCGGCCCTGAAGGGCAGAATTATGCGATTTAACAAATTAAATCTACCCTCTAGAAAAGGACTCCGGGAACTACCAGTGGCGTTAAATTCGCTCTGTAGGTATTTGTTCTTTGTCCTGATAAATAAATCTACCTGAGGTGCTTGACTTGGTTGTTTAGTAAGGCGGCCATTGACAATTAGCGAATAACCATCACTTTCTTCAACAGCCTGGGAAAAATTCATCGATAGATTAAAGGAGCCGTCCAGTAAATTAACCTTCCCAAATAAATACTGATCAGCCCTTTCGGTCGCTTTCGAGCTGATTCTGATTCTGACATCATCGGGACTGAACAATCTGGCAAGCGCATAAATACGGTCTCTTCTGACCTCCAGACCCGTGTTTTTCTCAGACCAACAAAATCTTCCCTCTTTAACTATAACGCTGCGGGGAAAATTAAGACCTCTTGGGTAATTTCCCTGTTTATCCGAAGAAATAAATTTTGACAGGAGGGCCCAGAGATTATATCTAATAATTACCTGGTCGGCATCGGCCGAAATAATGTAAACCTCGGAATCTCGCTTTGCTCTTAAATCGACAAGGGTTATATTATCAATCAAACCGAATCTGATATCTCTGATCTCGGCGTCTACATTTAAAAGGCGGCCTATCTCCCTAGCTATAAGCATCTTTACTCTGGATTTATTAATCAAAACCATATTATATATATTATAAGATACAGTCAATACAACCCAGATAAAAAGAATAGAAAAAATGGCTACCAGTATGCGTTTGCGCATAGATTTTTATCAGAATCCGCGTTATTTTTTTAGTTAAATGCCAACCGGTCTTTTGCGACCGTAACCTTTATCGTGCTGTTCTTTTTAAATTTGCCCTTCAAGACATCTTCGGATAAAGGATCTTCCAGAAAACTCTGGATAGTTCTCCTTAATGGCCTTGCACCAAGAACAGGATTAAATCCTTTATCAATCAAGAAATCCTTGGCCTTAGGTGTCAGTTTCAGAGAAAGGGATTGTTCGGTCAGACGTTCCTCTACGCCTTTTAACTCTATCTCTATTATCCTCTCCAGATCGCCTCTGGTAAGCTGATGAAAGACAATTATATCATCCACCCTGTTTAAAAACTCCGGCCGGAATGTCTTTTTGACCTCATCCAGTAACCGCTCTTTCATCGCCTTATAGTTTGATTCTTCCTTTTGAGGAGCAAAGCCCAAAGATCCCTGTTTTTTCAACATCTCTGCCCCGATATTGGAAGTCATTATTATTATAGTATTTCTAAAGTCTACCCTCCGGCCAAAACTATCAGTAAGCCGTCCGTCCTCCAGAACCTGAAGAAGGATGTTAAATACATCTGCGTGGGCCTTCTCAATCTCATCAAGGAGTACTATTGAATAAGGTCTTCTCCTGACCTTCTCAGTGAGTTGTCCTCCCTCCTCATAACCCACATACCCGGGGGGTGCGCCAACCAGCCGCGAGACATTAAATTTCTCCATATATTCAGACATATCCAGCTGTATTATAGCATCCTCATCACCAAACATAAATCCAGCAAGGGCCCTGGCCAAAAGTGTCTTTCCAACACCGGTCGGCCCCATAAATATAAAACTGCCGATAGGCCGCCGGGCATCTTTCAGGCCGGCGCGAGAACGCCGAACCGCACGGGCAATGGCGCTTACTGCTTCATCCTGGCCTACGACTCTGGCATGGATCTCTTTCTCCATCTTTAACAACCTCTCTGTTTCCTTTTCCTCCAAGGTAGCCAGGGGCACGCCTGTCCATTTTGAAAGAATCTCGGCTATTTCGGCTTCGCCAACTGTAATCTCCACTTCGGTCTTACTCTCCCGCCAGCTCTTTTTCGCCTGCAGCAATGCCTCCTTGGCCTTTTTCTCCTGGTCACGCAAATGGGCTGCCTTTTCAAAATTCTGCGCCTCAATAGCAGCCTCTTTCTCTTTTTTGGTCTCTTCCACTTCCCTTTCCAGCTTTTTCAGATCAGGGGGGGCAGTCGTAACAGAAAGACGGGCCTTGGACCCTGCCTCATCTATAAGGTCGATGGCCTTATCCGGCAAATATCTTCCGGTAATATAGCGAGCGGACAATTTAGCAGCTGCCTCTAACGCCTTATCGGTTATTTTAACCCGGTGGTGGGCCTCATATTTATCCCGCAGACCTTTCAAAATCTCTACTGTCTCAGCAGTACTGGGTGGATCAACATTAATGGTCTGAAACCTTCTTTCCAGGGCGGCATCTTTTTCAATATGTTTTCGATATTCATTCAAGGTGGTGGCGCCGATACACTGAATTTCTCCCCGGGAAAGGGCCGGCTTCAAGATATTTGAGGCATCTATAGCCCCTTCGGCTCCGCCGGCGCCAACCAGCGTGTGAAGTTCATCAATAAAGATAATTATGTTTTCGCTCCGCCGGATTTCATCCATCGCTGCCTTAATCCTCTCTTCAAACTGACCGCGATATTTTGTGCCGGCTACCATCAAGGCCAGGTCCAGGACAATCACCCTTTTATCCCGTAATATTTCAGGAACATCGCCTGAAACAATCTTCTGGGCCAGTCCTTCAATAATGGCTGTCTTACCAACGCCTGCTTCTCCCAGCAGGACAGGATTATTCTTTTTCCTTCTGCCCAAAATCTGGGTTACTCTTTCAATTTCATCAGCCCGGCCAATAACCGGGTCTAACTTTCCCTGCTTAGCCAGCTGAGTCAGGTCGCGACCAAAGGCATCTAAGGCCGGTGTCTTGCTCTTGACAGCACCACCGGGCCCGGGCTCAGTCGAGGTCGCCTGGGTAGTAACCGAACCCAAAAGTTTCATTATTTCGCTTCTTACTCTTTTTAGATCAAGACCCTGATTAAGTAATATATGGCTGGCTGCCCCTTCACCTTCTCTAATTAACCCCAACAGAAGATGCTCTGTGCCGATATAATTATGACCCATTCTTCTTGCCTCGTCCATCGATAACTCTAATGCTTTCTTGGCCTTGGGGGTAAAGGGAATATCTCCCGAGATAATTGTACTGGGGCCGACCTGAACTAATTTCTCTACCTCCAAACGCAGAGTGTGCAGATTCAGACCCAGGCTCTGAAGAACCGCCGCAGCTACTCCCTCTCCTTCCTTAATTAAACCCAGCAGTATATGTTCTGTTCCGATATAGTCATGGTTGAAGCGTCTTGCCTCTTCCTTGGCAAGGATAATAACCTTTCTTGCCCTTTCGGTAAAGCGGTTAAACATCTTTCCCCCCTAATTCTTTTCTAAGCAAATCCGCCCTTTTAATGTCTCGTTGCATAGGTGTTAAAATTTTATTTTCCATCTTCTGCAGATGTGCCGGCTGCGAGAAAATAAAAAGCTTATTTATCTTTGCCCGGTCTATGTTTTTTATTATCCCCATATCCACACCCAGTCTGACCATTGACAATAAATTTATAGTCTCTGAGCTAGAAATGATATGGGCATTCTTCAGTGTACCATAAGAACGCCAGATACGGTCGGAAACTCTTTTTTTATTCTGATTCATCAACACCCGTCGGGCCTCGGTTTCATGAGTTACAATCTGCTTTACAACTCTTTCCACATTGTCGATCAAATCCTCCTCAGTGTGGCCAAGAGTAATCTGGTTGGAAAACTGGAAAAAGTTACCCAGGGCCTCTGTGCCTTCCCCGTATAATCCGCGGGCAGCTACACTTAACTTATCCAGAGCCTGCAAAACCCTGCTAATCTGTTTGGTCATTACCAATGCCGGTAAATGCAGCATTACCGACGCCCGCATTCCCGTTCCCACATTAGTAGGACAAGCTGTAAGATAACCCCATCTGGAACTAAAGGCGAAGTTGAGTGTTGCCTGGATTTCCTCATCGATCTTTGAAATCAGGCGCCAGGCCTCGGTAAAATTAAAACCTGATTGAAGCACTTGAACACGCAGGTGATCTTCCTCGTTAATCATAATACTTATTATTTCTTTTTCGCTTATAACTACAGCCTTGCTGTTTTTTCCTTCGGCATGCTCGCGGCTAATCAGATGTCTTTCCAGAAGAAACTGTTTGTCAAGGCGCGATAAATCGCTCAATTTCAGAAACAACATATTCTTTAAATAATTAGATGACTGAATGGCGGGTTGGACTAAAACCAGAATCTCCTTCTCTTTTTGTTCATCGGCCCAGTGAGAAAAGGGCAGTTTCTCTACATTCCTGGCCAGCCGAATCCGCGAGCTTATTACAATATTGGACTGGGGGCCTGTGCCTTTCAGCCATTCAGTATTTTGATAGATTAAATCATCTAATCCCATTTATTTCTCCTTTTACGCTAATTAGCGTAACTTAGCGTTTATAGTTTATATCTATGTCTTTGTCTTTTCCGGGCCTTTTCTCTCCATAATTCTGATCTGATCGCGTAATTTTGCTGCCCTTTCATATTCCTCAAGCTGAATGGCTGCTGCTAATCTGGCACGCAAGTCCTGAATTCTCGTCTTGGCCTTAACCTTTTTATCCTTGTCTAATGGGAATCTACCCAGATGATGGTCAGAACCATGTATTCTCTTCAAAAGCGATGCCAGACTATCCCGAAAGGTTACATAACACTCGCTGCAACCCAACCGCCCCATCTTGCGGAAGTCTTCATAGGTCATGCCGCAATTGGAGCATCGTTTACCGGCCATCTCTGTTTTGTCCAGAACAGTACCAATGTCTGCCAGTCCCCCTAAAAGGTCTGACAGAGAAAAATGCTGCTCCATAGCCACGTTCTTCTTACGAGCACATTCCTCACAGAGATGAAGCTCGGCCATCTGGCCGTTGACTATCTCAGTAATATGAACGGTGGCTTCCTCTTTACCACATATGTCGCATAACATACTAACCTCCTAATATCTTACTCCTTCAGTCTTAGTCAATTCTCGGAATCTTTTGAGAAGTCTTGCGGTTATCTTACCCGGCTTACCATTTCCGATGGTTCGGCCATCCACCTTAACTACTGGTATAATCTCGGCAGCTGTACCGGTCAAAAAAGATTCATCGCTGTTAAACAGGTCATGCCTGGTCATAATCTCTTCACGGACCTCCATCTCTTCTTTCCTGGCCAGTTCAATAATCGTATCCCTGGTAATTCCTTTTAACGCTCCCAGAAAACAGGGTGGCGTAAGAATCTGTTCTTTCTTAATCACAAAAATATTAACTCCTGAACATTCGACTATATAACCATCTCTGTTTAGCATAATAGCTTCCATCGCGCCGGAATTGGTCGCCTCAATCTTAGCCAGAATATTATTCAAATAGTTTAAGGATTTTATCTGCGGACTCACGGCCTCCTGTATATTTCGTCTGGTAGAAACGGTTATTAGTTCCAGGCCGTTTTTATAGTATTCCTCTGGATAAAGAGCAATCTTATCAGCAATAATAATAATCGTCGGGTTTGGACACTTGGCCGGGTCCAATCCCAGATCCCCCACGCCTCTGGTGACTATTAACCGGATATAGGCATCCTTGAGCTGATTGGCCTTTAATGTCCGGATAATGGCCTGAGTCAACTCTGGCAAAGAAATGGGAATAGAAAGCCCAATACTCTTGGCTGATTCATACAATCTGATGAGATGCTCTGTTAATTTAAAAATTAATCCGTCATAAGACCTGATCCCTTCAAATACACCGTCTCCATATAATAATCCATGGTCAAAGACCGATATCCTGGCCTCGTTCTTATCCAGTAACTTGCCATTAATATAAATCTTTAAACTCATAATTCCTCCAGATTTGGTTAATTGGTTAACTGGTGAGCGGTTAATTAAAAAATTTAAAAAAGAGGTTTTTAAAAAACACCCACCAATTAACCACCCACCAATTCTCCGTCTTTTATCCTGTAAACATCATCTGCGGTTTTAACTATCCTTTCTTCGTGGGTAACTATAACAAATGTCTGTTTCTTTTCCTTGTTCAAGCGCCAGATAATATCATAAATTAAACCACCTGTCTTGGAATCCAGATTCCCGGTCGGCTCATCGCAAAAGACTATTGTCGGCTCGTTAATTAATGCCCGGGCAATGGCAACCCTCTGACGTTCTCCGCCGGAAAGCTGGGAAGGCAGATGATTCATCCTGTGCTTTAGACCGACCTTTTCCAACAACTGGTATCCTTTTTGCTTAGCTCTTGGGGCCTTTCTTATAGCTGCCGGCAGTATCACGTTCTCTAAGGCTGTAAACTCAGCTAACAAATGATAGAACTGAAATACAAAACCTATTCGTCTATTTCTGAGTTCTGCCCTTTGCCTGTCTCTAAGTTTATAGATGTCAACTCCGTTTAAAAAAACACTACCTGAAACAGGACTGTCCAGACCTCCCAGTATGTGAAGTAAGGTCGATTTACCAGCCCCGGAAGGCCCAACTATTGCCAGGACCTTCCCCTTTATTACCTTTAGGCTTATCCCCTTTAAAACGTGAAGGGTCTTAGCCCCGTTATCATAACTTTTGTGAAGATTATGAGCCAGTAACAACTCACTCATACCGCAACGCTTCGATCGGTTCCAATTTAGCTGCCTGCCGGGCAGGATAAAGGCTGGCCAATAAACTAATAACCACGGCCGAGGTTACTATTAATGCGACCTCACCTGCATTTATAGCAATTGGAATCTTATCAAAATAATAAACGCTGGAAGGAAATATCTCTACGCCGCTCAGCCGTTCTAAAAACGAGAGAATCGTATTTAATGAGCGGGTCAGGACCAACCCTATAACTAGTCCCAGGACAGCTCCAAAAAGGCCTATTATTAAACCTTCAAAAGTAAATATTGTCATTATTCCGCCGGAATTAAAACCAATGGATTTAAGGATTCCGATATCTCTGGTCTTCTCCATAACCATCATAATCAGCGAAGCAGCAATATTAAAGGCCGCTACCAGAATTATTAAAATCAATATTATAAACATTACTCTTTTTTCCAGTTCCAAAGCATTAAACAAATTTCTGTTTAAATCCTGCCAGGTCCTTACCCAATATGAGAAACCGAGGGCCTTTTGAAGTTCCTTTCTTACCTTATCTGTCCGGTAAAAATCATCAATCTTTACCCCAACCCCAGTCACCAGTCCGGGTATCCTAAAAATCTGCTGGGCCTTGTCCAGGGAAACAAAGACCAGAGAAGAATCATATTCATACATCCCCGAATCAAATATGGCCTGAACCCTAAAATTGTGTTTTTCTCCTTTTATCGGAGAAATAAGGCGACAGGTATCTTTCAAGCCAAGATTCAAACGGTCAGCCAATTCCTTGCCGATTATTATACCATTTAGATTCCAACTTTCCAAGATGCCTTCTACTAGATAATCTTCTATCCTGGTAACCTTTTTTTCCTTCGAGGCATCTATTCCTTTCACCACTACGCCACTTACATCAGTCCGTCCCTGAATCATTGCCTGACCGGCTATAAACGGAGAAGCGGCCAATACATGCTCCACCTTTTCTGCGCAGGCCATAATCATGGCCGGATCATCTATCCCCCCCGTCTTTTCTACTATTAGATGTGAATTTACACCGATAACCTTGTTCTTTAGTTCATTGCCGAAACCGCTCATAACAGCCAGGACGGTAATCAAAGTGGCAACGCCAATAGCCACTCCCAGTATAGATATCAGCGTAACCAAAGAAATAAAGAAACCCTTCCTTTTGGTCAGAAAATATCTCCATCCTATAAATAATTCACAACGCATTATCGCTCACTTCGTTAGGGAGTAACCAGAAACCAGATTCCGTTCCGGTTACTGGTTACTTTTCAGATTTAAGCTGCGGGAATAAGATAACATCCCTGATTGAAGCTGAATTGGTAAGCAACATCACCAATCTATCAATCCCTATCCCCAAACCACCGGTGGGAGGCATCCCATACTCAAGGGCCCTCAAAAAATCCTCATCTATTTTCCCAATCTCTCCCTCAACCGGCATCTGGGTCTTGAATCTTTCCCTTTGCTCAACAGGATCATTCAACTCTGAATAGGCATTAGCCACTTCTAATCCGCCAATAAACAATTCAAATCTTTCGGTAAGCAATGGATTATCCGGCTTTCTCTTGGCCAGGGGGCACAATTCACTAAA
>JAUWXU010000029.1 GCA_030616145.1 Candidatus Omnitrophota bacterium
TGTAGTTCTCTGGCTGCGCCGGTAAACTGGCTTAAAATAAGCGTGCCTTTTAAATCATTCTTGGCAGCTACATACTCCTTGGCTACCAGATTCATCCCGTCATGCAAGGGGCTGACAATACATATATTAGCAAGCCGATAGAAGGCCATCTTTTCTCTGAAGTTGAATGTTCTTCTTTTGAAAATCACCGGCCTCCAGGTATCGGTGCTGTGCTTCCAGTCAATCTCCTCAATAATATAATCGATCTGGTCATTTAATTCTTTATATCTTTTAATGTGTATTCTGCTCAACGCGCCGATTTGAACAAAAACAATCTTTTCCTTATATTCTGGAAATTTCTCAAAAAATCTATCTATCGCCCGCAATCTTTCAGGTATCCCTTTTGTATAATCAATTCTATCCAGGCTGAAGGCCACAAATTTATATCCGGCCAGAAAAAATTCCTTTTTGAACTGAGTGGCCTTCAGCTTAATCTCTTTGGACTCTGCCTTTTCTGAAATCTCTTCAAAATCAACGCTCACCGGAAAGGCCCGCACCAGCGTTTCGTGACCTTTATAAATAACTGATGTCTTTTCGTGATCGACCCTGGCCTCCAGCTCCAACTCTACGCTATCAAGAAAATTTCTGCAATGATGCCGGATATGAAATCCTAAAAGGTCATTGGATAAAAGGCCTTGCAAAATCTCTTTCTTAGCCGGGCATATCCTGAATGCCTCAGAATTTACCCAGGGGATATGCCAGAACTGAGTAACCACTATATCGGGTCTTATCTGTTTAAGAAACTTGGCCGTCAGGGCCAGGTGATAATCCTGAAGCCAGACAAATGCCTTTTTATCCTTTATCTCTTCTAAAATAACATCGGCAAATTTATGATTTACCTGTTTATAATAACGCCATTCCGATTCGTCGAATGTGGGGCGAACATATACCATATGACAAAGCGGCCAGATAGCCCTGTTGGAATAGCCGTAATAATAACCTTCTTCTTCTGCCTTGGATAACCACAATCTTCGGAGCGTGTAGCTGGGATTATCAGGGGGGACCATGACCCTGTCTTTGTTATCAACTACCTTCCGGTCGGCCGACCCACTGCCGCAGGCAACCCATACACCTCTACAGGCCCTCATTACCGGCTCAAGGGCATTAACCGCTCCGCCTACCGGCCTTATTGTCCTGGTCCTGCCTCCTTCCAGGACGTGAATATAGGGCTCTCTATTGGAGGCAATGACCAATAGACGGTCACCCAACTTTTTCCTCACAACATCCTGAAGCTGTTCCTTTGTCCGCATATTTCTTATTATAATAAATCCTGGCTCTTTTATCAAGTGTTTATTATCAACTATCTACTTGTAAAATCCTTTGAATCATATATAATGGGGTAAGTTGTTAAGAATGATCCTTTAATCAGGCCGAAACCGGCCGGAAACAAAATGATAATATAAGTGAAAAAGGTAAGAAAAATAATCCTCAGAACATTTTTAATTGTTGTCCTTCTAATCTGCCTGGCCAGCTGGTATCTGAATAATATCTTTCTTCCTCAAAAGGTAAAATTATGGATGGTCGGCCTGCTGAGCGAAAGGATGAACCGGCAGGTAACCCTTGAAGGAATCAGCTACAATATCTTTAAGGGCATAGTGTTGAAGCAAGTAACGCTCCTTGAAGAAGATGGCCAAGAAAAATTTTTGAGCGTAAAGGAAATGTATTTTAAATTTCCGCTCCTGCCCCTGCTCAAGAAAAAGTTCATAATCACCAATCTATCTATCATTTCACCAAATCTTTCCGTCATCCGGCTCAACTCTGAACAGTGGAACTTTTCAGACATCATTGGAGGGGAGAGTTCTGTTTCCCGGCCCAAATTTACAGTCCTGGTGTCCCGGGCGGTAATCTCTAACGGCCAGGTCTCGTTTAAGGACTTTACCAAAAAACCGCCATTTGAGGGAAAGATAGAAGATATAAACGGCGAGACCTACCTTACCCTGCTGGCCAGCATGCATTTTAAATTCAGCTCAAAGATACAGCAGCGGACCATAACCCTCCAGTCCAAAGGAAACTATAATTTCCTTTCCAAGGCCTTAACTGCCAATCTTGACATCCAGAATATCACCCTGACCGATTATGCTGCCTATTACCAGGACATTTTCCCTTTTCAGCTTAACCAGGGACAGATCGATCTCCAGATTGATTTTTCTTTAACCAAGAATAAATTTATCTCTGTTTATGGGATTTCTTCGATTAAAAATCTCGCTTTGACCAAGGATAGCCTGGAGGCCTCGGGAAATGTGAAAATAACTGCGGACCTCGGTTATACCCTCGGTGACAGGAAAAGCCTTAAATATAAAGGGGGTCTTCTGTTCGACGACTTCCAGTTTGGGGACCTGGCTTTGATAGAAGATATAACTAATATAAACGGGAAGGTAGCGATTGAGGAAAATATCATTTCCACCAAAGACTTAAAGTTATCTTCCTGCGGTATACCGGCGGTCCTCAGCGGCGAATTAACGAATTTCAGAAATCCCAAATTGAATTTCACCGCAACCTCTGATGCGGACCTGAGTAAAATCAAAAAATCCCTTCCTGCCCAGTTCAAAGACAAATTAAAAGAAATAGACATTTCCGGAAAGGTATTATTGTCAATGGAGGTAAGCGGCAGCATAATGAAACCGCGCTTCGCTGGAAAAGCAACCGTCTCTGAGGCCTACTGTAAGCCGGTCTTCCTCCCTGAGGGTTTAAAAAATATCAACGGCAACTTTCAGTTCAAAAATAATTCATTATCCACTTCTGATTTAACGCTTTCTTATGGAAATAACGGATATAAACTAATCCTCTCCTTGGCTGACCTTAACAAACCGGACAAGAAGCCGGATATTGAATTTGACCTCAGCTCTAAAGACCTTTCTCTGCTGGGAGAACTGAATATCAAAGAGAATAAAGTCATCTATTTCTCGGCAACCAAAGGAAGATATCTCAATTCTTCATTTGACCTGACCGGTGTTGTTAGCGACTGGCCAAGCCCGCAATTGGATATCGAAGGAGATATTAAAATTGAACTGGCAGATTTAGAAAAGACCTTACCGGTTGATTATTCCGAAAAGATGCTATCAAAATTGAATCCGCAGGGCAAGGTCAAATTGACTATCGAGGCCAATGGAAAATGGAAGGATTGGCAAAACTGGTCTGCTAATTTAAAAGGCAGCTCTGAGGAGGTAACAATCAAAAAACTAAATTTTGACCGTCTCTTTTTTGATATCAAAATGGAAAACAAAAAGATATCGCTAATCAAATTCACTGCCGAACCTTATGGCGGTACATTAAACTCTACGGCCTTTATAGACCTTGGTTCCGAGCAACGCTACTGGAGAACTGACCTGCAGTTAGCAAATATTAACCTCAACGGCCTGGCCAGCGACTCGGGCCTAAAATGGCAAAATATCTCCGGGGACCTGAACGGCGCAGCTATGTTGGAAGGTTACGAAGAAAATGCAGAAACCGTTATCGGAAAGGGTTGGCTGGAAGTGGGAGAAGGTAAATTTTGGGAGCTACCCCTATTTGTAGAACTAGCTAATAAACTTTATTTCCCGAACTTAACAAAAACATTATTTAACAGAGGGTTTGTTACCTTCGCAATAGCCAACAAATCAATCAGCACCTCTGACCTTTCCCTACAAGGCAGCGAATTAAATCTTCTTGCCAAAGGCTCGATTGATTTTGACGGAAACCTGGATTTTACCATTACCACTGAAATGGCCAAAGGGTTAATTGATAAGGCAACGCCGAAGATCGGCAAAATTGCCACTGCGATAATGAGCAATTTATGGAATTATGCAATCCAACTGCAGCTGGAAGGAACGATTGACAAACCAAAATATTCTATTGTTTCAAGGCTGCCGATTAAATTCTAAATGGGAAATAAATGTCCTTGCCTGGTTAAGGGCCCTGGCCCGGTGACTTATCCGGTCTTTAATCGTCGGGCCTAATTCGGCAAATGTCTTATCGTAGGCAGGCACTATAAAAACAGGGTCGTATCCAAAGCCAAAGTTCCCCCGCGGCTTAAAGCTGATCAAACCTTCACAAACTCCGTTGAACGCCTTGATTGCTTCACCTCCCGGCCCTCTAATAGCTACAACACACCTAAACCGGGCCTGTCTCTCCTCCCGCGGCACATCTTTCATAAGCCGGAGCAGCTTTCTGATGTTGGCCTGGTCATCTTGTTCTTTACCGGCGAAGCGGGCAGAATAAACTCCAGGCCGGCCATCCAAAACATCCACCTCCAGACCCGAATCATCAGCCAGCGTCCATTTATTAGTAAAGCCTGCCACCAACTCTGCCTTCTTAACTGCATTGTCCCTGAAGGTCTTCCCTTCTTCTTTTATCTCAGGCAACCGGGGATAATCCTTTAAGGAAACTATAACCAGGTCCAAATCCTTCAGTAAGTTTTTTATTTCTTCTTTCTTTTTCTCATTTCTGGTGGCTATAACCAATTCCATACAACCTCGAATGTTACATTTTTTATATTGCATTTTTCCTAACATTAAGCTTGTGGCCGATCACCTTCTTCTGAATATCTATTAGCTCTTTAATCCCCTTTCTGGCCAAGTCGAGTAAGATATCCATCTGCTGTTTGGTGAACGGTCTTTGTTCGGCTGTCCCCTGAATCTCAATAAACTCTCCCCTGCCGGTCATAACTACATTCATATCTACCTCGGCATTGGAGTCTTCTTGATAGCTGAGGTCCAAAAGAGGTTTTCCTTTCAGGATGCCAACGCTGACCGCTGCTACAAAATCCCTTATCGGCAAAACAGAAATAACCTTGTCCTTTTTCAATTTAACCAGGGCGTCTACCAAGGCGATGAATGCTCCGGTAATACTGGCGCATCTTGTTCCACCGTCACCCTGAATAACATCACAATCCATCCACAGGGTTATTTCTCCGAGCCCAGTGAGATCTGTAACCGCCCGCAACGACCTGCCGATTAAACGCTGAATCTCGTGGGTGCGGCCGCCGACCTTACCCCGGGCTGCCTCCCGGGGGATACGCCTCTGGCAAGAACGGGGTAACATTCCATATTCAGCAGTTATCCAACCGCTTCCCTTGCCTTTCAAAAAAAGAGGGACTCTGTTCTCAAATGATGCGGTGCAGATAACCCTGGTGGAACCAATCTCAATAAAACAGGAGCCTTCAGCATCCCTGATATAATTTCGGGTAATCTTTACCTTTCTTAATTTTTGCTCACTTCTTCCGTCTTCTCTCACCATACCTCCTGAATATGCTATTTCCCCGCCAGTCAATCGCCACTGTGGCTGGAAAGGCCCTGACCTGCAATCTGTAAATCGCCTCCGGGCCAAGATCTTTATAGGCAACTATCTCTGCGGTATGCACCTTCTGAGATAAAAGCGCTCCTATGCCACCGGGGGTTACGAGATATACTGCCCTGTGTCTTTTTATAGCTTTTATTACCTCCGGTGACCTGTCGCCCTTGCCAATCATTGCCTTAACCCCCTTACTGAGCAACAGAGGTGTAAAGGCATCCATCCGGGAAGAGGTGGTCGGTCCGCATGAACCTATTGCCCAGCCCGGCCGTTTTGCTGTCGGGCCAGTATAGTAAATAACCTGACCAGCCAAAGGAATGGGGAGTCTTTTTCTTTTTTTAAGGGTCTCTGTTAACCTTTGATGGGCCCTGTCTCTGGCTGTATAAAGTGTACCCCATAACTCTATTTCATCACCGGCTTTCAGTTTTCTGATTGTCCTTTCAGTCAAAGGTAAAAATATTTTTTTCATAATGTCCTTGTCACACTTCTCAGGGCATGGCAACTTAAACTTATGCCTAAGGGTAAACCTGCGATATGAGTAGGATGGGTAAGGATATTCACGGCCAAAGCAGTAGTCTTGCCGCCCAACCCCATCGGCCCGATCTTTAAGCGATTAACCTCTCTCAAGATGGCCTTTTCTAAACCGGCAAGATGTGGTTCAGGATTGCGCCGGTTCAGAGGTCTGATTAAGGCCAGTTTGGAAAGTTCAATAGCCTTCTCTGCTGTTCCGCCAATACCCAAGCCTATCACCAGGGGCGGACAGGCGCCTGAACCTTTCTGCCAGACTGTTTTGACTACTACCTCCTTTATTTTTGCAGGACCATCAGTCGGCCTTAACATCACCAAGGTAGTTACGTTCTCACTCCCAAAACCCTTGGGCATCAAGGTAAGCCGAAGTTTATTCCCGTTGGTAGTTTTAATATGCACTACGCAAGGACTGAATCCGGAAGGACCTGTTCTTCTGAGGGGGTCTTTTACTATTGACCTTCGCAGATACCCTTTCCGATAACCTTTCTCTATGCCTTTGTTAATCGCTGTGGAAAGTAGTCCCCCGACAATCCGGACCTGGCTGCCTATCTCAACAAACACTATCGGCATTCCTGTATCCTGACAAATGGCTATCTTCTCTTTTTTGGCCAGGCAGGCATTCTGGATAATCATCTGCAGTATCCGGCGGGCCCTTTTATTTGTTTCTTTTCGCAAGGATTTTTTTAGCGCCCCCAGAACATCTTTTCGTAAAACGGTATTTGCTTCAACCGAAAGTTCGGTCAGAATATTAACAATCTGATTTACAGTTATGTTTTTCACTTTTTAATCCCGGTCTGGTTATCTTCTTTTTTTATACTCTGCGGTAACAGTGGTCTTGATTCCGCCGCGGATGTTAAATTCGCCGGTTACCTTAACCCTCTTCGGCCTGCAGGCCCGAACAAAGTCCTCTAAAATCTTATTAACAACGTGTTCGTGGAAAATCCCTAAGTTGCGATAAAACAACAGATACATCTTGAATGATTTTAGTTCAACACACCATTTATCCGGCAAATATTCAATATGGATGACAGCGAAATCAGGAAGGCCTGTTGAGGGACAAAGACAGCTAAACTCAGAAAAATCCAAGTTAACCAGATAATCCTTATCCGGATACTGGTTTTTCCATACTTCAATCAAGGGAGTTTTCAACCTTCGGATATGTTTTTGTAAGTTTTGATAAGAAGCCGCCGTCTGGCTCATTTTCTTTTTTTCTACCATTTTGTTTTTACCTTACTCCTATAATTTTATGCATCTGGGGAATTATCCGGACATCGGATAAACTACCCAGGCAAATCTTCTGAAAACTTTCGAGTTTATCCCTCAGCGCTCTGCCTAATTCAAAAGAATTGGGTTGGAGGACCAGGGGCAGATTAAAATCAGAAATAATTTTCAGGGCTCTATGTATATCTTCCTCCTGGGTTGAACTGCAGATTACTGTCTTGATAAAACCAACTTTGCCGCAAGCAATCTCTAAAAACCTTTTATGTTCTGGCCAAAAGCCCCCCAGTCCGGTTGAAGAAGGAAGTTTGACATCCATCGCAATGATATCTACCTCGTCTATCAGTTCAGATAATTCGCTGGCCAGAATTCCATTGGTCTCCAGATATGTCCTCAGGCCAAGTTGTTTTAATAAAACCAGGGTTTCTTTTAAAAAATCTTTCTGTAATAACGGCTCGCCACCGGTAAGAGATACTGAATGAAAAGGCTTTTGGTAAAAATCTATCTGTTTAACCAGGTCCTCGGCCGAGAATTCCTTATAACCTTCCAACCTGGTATCGCAGAACCGGCAATGATTCAAGTTGCAGCCGTAAAACCGGACAAAAACCTGCCTTATGCCCTGATAGATTCCTTCGCCTTGAATACTCTCAAATAGTTCAGAGACCTTTC
>JAUWXU010000099.1 GCA_030616145.1 Candidatus Omnitrophota bacterium
ATAATATCGCCGGCCCTTATATATTCCTGAGCCTTTAAAACTGCTGATTCAAATTCTTTCCTGGTAAAATTAGATTTTACTTCTAACTGTCTCTGAAGACCCTTCCCAGTTTCTACGTTTTTAACTTTTCTGTTTCGGCCAGAAAGTTTTTCTATAATCCTGTCTATCTTGCCTATTGCCTCCTGATAGGCATCTTCTGGATTATCTTCTATCTGTGCATTGGCGACTACTTTAATCTTGTGCTCTAAGTGGTCAAATATCAAAATAGTATCGGTTAATATAAATATGCAATCTGCCAAGCCTAGATCATCCGGATTTCTATCTGGTAATTTCTCAAAGAACCTGATAGTATCATAGCCCATATAACCAACCAATCCACCGCAAAATCTGGGAAGACCCTCTACTTTAACAAATTTAAATTTGCTCATTAATTCCTTAATCTTAACTAATGGATTATCCTCGAGAGGGAATTTTTCAATTTTATACCTTAGTCTGGCCTCTGGTCTCTGGCCCCTGGTGTCTAATTCTGCTATCTCAATTTTCTTACCCTTAGTTTTAATAATTAAGGAAGGCCTGCTGCCTAAAAATGAAAACCTTGCTATCTTTTCCCCTCCTTCCACTGATTCCAAAAGATAGGAATAATCCCCTTCATCTATTTTCTGAAACGCAGAGACAGGGGTTTCCACATCAGCCAATATCTCCTTATAAACAGGTATTAAATTACCTTGCCTTGATTTGGCAATGAATTCTTGTTTAGATGGATAATACATATAAGCCTCTTTCCCCGGATCTGAAGCCTTCATTTCACTAAGTAAGACTTTCTGGAAATAAATGCTGAAGATTCGGCTGAATCCTTACAGGTTTTGAGCGGCTTCCTTATCGATAACAAAGGTGCAATCCGAATGATGCTGTAGATAAGAGGCGGGAACTTTGGAGGTTACTGGGCCATTGACAGATTCGGCCACGGCCTTGGCCTTTCCTTCTCCCGTAGTCAATAGAACAATCTTTTTAACCTCCAGAATGGTAGCAATGCCCATGCTCAGTGCCTGCCTGGGTACTTCAGACTCATCTTTAAAGAAACGGCTATTATCTTTTATTGTCTTCTGCGTCAAGTTTACAACGCCGGTCCTTGAATCTAAGCTGCAACCTGGTTCGTTAAAGGCGATGTGACCATTTCGACCAATGCCTAATAACTGCAAATCAATACCGCCGGCCTTTTTAATATCCTCTTCAAATTTCCTGCATACCCCTTTAGGATCCTTGGATAATCCATCCAGAATATAGGTATTGGATTTATCAATATTAATGTAATTAAAGAGGTTGCTGTCCATAAAATAACGGTAACTCTGGCGATGCTCCGGCGCAAGCCCCAAATATTCGTCCAGATTAAAACTAACCACCCTGGAAAAATCAAGCCCTTCTTCTTTGTGCAACCGAATCAGTTCCCTGTACATACCTATTGGCGTGCCACCGGTGGCCAGGCCAAGGACTATTGCGGGCTTACGACGAATTTCGTCTGCGAAAATTTGCGCTGAACTTACAGCAACTGCATTTTTATCTTTGCATATTACCAATTTGATACTTTTTCGTTCCATTTTATTTAACCTCCCCTTGATGTCTTTCTATCCCGTTTGCTGCTCCATTTTATTTAATCCCCTCAGGAATTGCGTTTCTCCAGGATTTGCTCAATTCCTCTATCTGTAACCCCAGTAAATCATTGACAATTAATTTATCTCCACCTACATAACCGATATTATAAAGCGACACCTTTTTTTGTTTAGCTAAGGACTCTATTCCCGGAAGTGTGGAGGGTGCGCAACTAACCAATATCCGCGACTGCGATTCTCCAAATAAGAAGGCATCTTTTCGAATATCACCGATTTCACATTTTATGTTTACTCCAATCATCTTGCCCTCACCGGCAATACAGCTTTCGGCCAAGGCAACTGCCAACCCGCCCTCTGAAAGGTCATGGGCCGATTTTACTAGAGATCTTTTGATTAATTCCTGAACAAATTCCTGATTTAATTTTTCTCTATCTAAATCTAAATGAGGTGGTTTGCCTTTTTTCAGGTTATGAACAATCTTCAGGTATTGGCTTCCTCCTAATTCCTCTAAGGTCTCCCCGATAAGCAAAACTACATCTCCTTCATCTTTAAAATGGGCGCTGATAAATTTATCCACTTCATCTATTACCCCAATCATGCCGATAGCCGGTGTGGGGTCAACTGACCCGGAGGGACTCTCGTTGTGAAAACTGACATTGCCACTGACT
>JAUWXU010000093.1 GCA_030616145.1 Candidatus Omnitrophota bacterium
GGTTAAGAGGAGGTTGTTATGAAACAATTTGCAGTAATTGGACTGGGGAGGTTTGGTTCAAGCGTAGCCCGAAAGTTAAGCGAAAAAGGCCACCAGGTATTAGCAATAGATAAGGATGAAGAGAAAGTTCAGGAAGCATCATCTTATGTCACCCAGTCTGTTGAACTTGATGTTGGCGATGAAAAGGGACTAAGGGCCATTGGCATTGAGGGTGTTGACTGCGTTATCGTAAGCATAGGGGGAGTTAACTTGCAGGCAAGCATTCTGATTACTGTGATTTTAAAAGATATCGGAATAAAAGAGATAATTGCCAAAGCGGCCAATGAACTTCACGGAAAGGTTCTACGGAAAGTAGGGGCAACCAAGGTAATATTTCCTGAGCAGGAGATGGGGATACGATTAGCCAACAGCCTGGTTTCTCCCAGGATCCTTGAGCAGATCGAACTTTCTCAAGATTACAGCATAATCGAAACTTTACCTCCCAAAGAATTTATTGGTAAGTCGTTGAGAAAATTAGAGATAAGGGCAAGACATGGTATCACCGTTATTGCCATTAAAGAAAAAAAGGCTTTGGGTTCCAGGAAAGAAGATGGTGAGATCAGCAGGGTAATAAACATTCTGCCGGAAGCCGATTATGTAATCAAAGAGGATGAGGTCCTGGTGGTTATCGGCGGGAATAAAGACATTGAGAAATTAAAGAAAAAGGTTTGATGAAAAAACTGCTGAAAGACATAGAAAGGGAAGCGATTGGCCAGATAAGAGAGGCGAATCAGGATAAGGAGCTGGAAACCCTCAAGAGGACATATCTGGGCCGTAAAGGTAAAATTTCCAAGTTATTAAAAAGCATAGGAAGATTACCGCCTGGGGAGCGGGCCGCAGTTGGGCTAATGGCTAATGAAGTTAAACAAAATATAACCCGCCAGTTTCAGCTTAAATCATTGCCATTGAGAAAAAAGACTTCCTCTAAATTAAATCAGAAAATAGATATCAGTTTGCCGGGGATTTTGCCCGACATCGGCCGTCTTCATCCGCTAACCCAAATTACTGACGAAATAGCCGCAATATTCCTGCGTCTGGGATTTCGCCTGGTGGAAGGCCCGGAGGTTGAGACAGAATATTACAATTTTCAGGCACTCAATATGCCGATTAATCACCCTTCCAGAGAGACGTTTCACACCTTCTACACCACTGATAATTTTCTCCTGCGCAGCCAGACCTCTACTGTTCAGATAAGGATTATGCAGAAGCAGCGGCCTCCGGTTGCAGTAATTGCTCCGGGAAAGGTCTTCAGACCCGATGCTACTGACGCCAGCCATTCTTTTATGTTTCATCAAATTGAAGGTTTACTGGTGGATAAAGACGTAACCTTTTCAGACTTGAAGGGCAGCTTGACCACATTTTGCCGGCAGATGTTCGGAGGAGAAACCAGGATGAGATTCAGGCCGCACTATTTTCCGTTTACAGAGCCCAGTGTCGAGATAGACATATCCTGTATGATCTGCGGAGGCAAAGGATGCAGGGTTTGTTCGCAAAAGGGATGGTTGGAAATTCTGGGGGCGGGAATGGTCAATCCGGCAGTCTTTGAGGCAGTGGGGTATAATCCGGAAGAAGTTACTGGATTTGCCTTTGGTATGGGGATAGAACGAATTGCTATGCTGAAATACGGCATAGACGACATTCGGATGTTTTTTGAAAATGATATGAGGTTTTTGGAGCAATTTTAGAAGATTATGAAAGCAACCTATAATTGGCTGAAGGACTATTTAGATATCAATCTTTCTCCACGGGACTTAGCTGAAAAACTGACTATGGCAGGGTTGGAGGTCACGTCTCTGGAGAAAATATCCCAGGATTGGGTTATGGATTTTGAGATAACTACCAACCGGCCGGATTGGTTGAGTATAATTGGTATAGCCAGGGAGACAGGGGCTGTAATTGATAAGCCGATAACTTTTCCGCCTGTCTCTTTGCAAGAAAGTCAACAGAATTTCCAAATAGAAGTAACGATTTCGGACAAACAAGCCTGTCCGCGATATACGGCCAGATTAATTAACGATATCCAGTTAAATTCGACTCCTAAATGGATGAAGGATAGAATAGAGGCGGTGGGTTTGCGTTCGGTAAATCTGATTGTAGATATTACCAATTTTGTCCTGATGGAATACGGCCAGCCTCTTCACGCCTTTGATTATGATAAATTAGCTGGTGGGAAGATAATTGTCAGGCGGGCAAAAAGGGGAGAAAAATTATTAACCATTAATGGTAAATTGGTAGAACTTGATCCGGAGATACTGGTGATAGCTGATCAGGATAAACCGGTAGCGATAGCTGGCGTTGTAGGTGGAAAATCGTCCGAAGTAGATGAAAATACCACTAGGATTTTATTGGAAAGCGCATATTTTGAGCCAATAACGATAAGGAAGGCAGTAAGAAAATTGGGTATTAGCACTGAATCATCCTACCGTTTTGAAAGAGGTGTTGATCCCGAAGCAGTAGTTGAGGCCTCGAACAGGGCCTGTCATCTTTTGCAGGAATTGGCCGGAGGGAAGGTGGACAGGGTTATTGAGGATATCGGCCGTAAAGATTATCAGCAAAGAAAAATTTATTTAAGTGTCTCCAAGGTCAGCAGTGTTCTGGGATTGGATATATCGCTTGATGAGATCTCCAGCATACTTAAGCGGCTTGGCCTGGGCGCGAGGAATAAGGCGAATAGGTCTATAGAGGTAGAGATACCAAGTTTTCGTCGAGAT
>JAUWXU010000068.1 GCA_030616145.1 Candidatus Omnitrophota bacterium
ATTTTTCTTTAATCGACCAGTCAATAATACTATCCACCAGAGCGCCGGACTGGCTTAGGAATGCCACCTTTCCGCTGAACGGCAAGAAAGGCCCGAAAGAGGCATTTAAGGAATCCGCCGGATAAATCGTCCCCAAACAGTTGGGGCCGATAATTCTGATACCGGCAGGTTTAGCTATTGCCAGGAACTGTTCCTGGAGTTTTTTGCCGGTTTTACCAAGTTCTGCAAAACCTGCTGAAATAATCGTAATTCCCTTGACCTTTTTTTCAACACACTCCTTTACTGCCTGAGGAACCAATTTGGCTGGAATGCATATTATCGCCAGGTCAATTGCTGCGGGTATATCGGTAATCTTTGCATAGGACTTCAGCCCTAGGATTTCTTTTGCTTTTGGATTGACCGCGAATATCTTGCCACGAAAACCTTTTATGTGCGGCAGGGAAAACACTCCCCCCAAAAGCAGGTTTTTAATAACACCGTAACCAACCTTTTCCGAATGATGGGATGCACCGATTACCGCTATTGACTTCGGTTCAAAAAAAGATTTAAGTTCAGAATGAATTTTCGTTAATTGAATTGTCATTGTGCATTCAGGCGTTTTTTTAATTCCTGCGCAACGAAATCAGGCACAAAGGAACTGACATCGCCACCCAGGCTGGCTGCCTCTTTAATCAAGTTCGATGAAAAATAAGAATATTCCTCGCTGGGCATCAAAAACATAGTTTCTATATCAGGCATTAATTTTCTGTTGGTTAAAGCCATCTGAAATTCATATTCAAAATCCGAAAACGCCCGGATACCCCGGAGGATTACATTAATCTTTTTCTTCCTGGCATAATTGGTCACCAACCCGCTAAACTCATCAACAACAACTCCCTCTAATCCCACAAGGGCCTTTTTCAGCATCTGGACCCTTTCTTGTTTAGAAAATAAGGTCTTTTTGCGGGGATTGCTGGCTACAGCCACTATTAAACCATCGAAGATTTCTAATGCCCTTTTTATCAGGTCAATGTGGCCAAAGGTTATTGGGTCAAAGGTACCCGGATAGATTGCCTTCTTCATACCCATCTCCTATTGCGTCTCGGGTGGCGTGTTACTTACCGACTGAATAAACCTTCTTAATCCCTTAATATGTAGTTGTATAAAATGATAAACAGGTATCGCCGTAACGGGTTGTCCTTTTATGAGTTAAATCATGGTCCTTTTCAGGTAGTATCTCTTTTTTATAGTGTTCGACAACGATAAAAGAATGACCTTTTAATATATCAGATTTAGCCAACATATTCAAGGATTTTTTTGCCATTCCGTAAGGAGGATCCAAGATTACCAGATCAAATCTTTTTTTAGTGCGGCTGAAGCGCTCAATTGCCTGAGCGGCCTTAAGGTTTAAGACAACGGCCTGTTTTGAAAAACCAAGGTTTTTCAGATTGTCCTGGATAACAGAAATGCATTTAGGATTGGTATCTACAAGCGTGATACTCTTTGCTCCGCGGCTCAAGGCCTCAATACCTAAACTCCCACTGCCGGCATAGAGGTCCAGAATGGTCTTGCCCTGTATAAATTCACCGAGTATATTAAACAAGGCCTCTTTTACGTTATCCAGAGTAGGCCTGGTGCCGTGAATCCAAGGGACTTTTATCTTTCTGCTTTTAGCTGTGCCGCCAATTATCCGCATGTTTAAATTTTTTTATCAGGCTGTCCTTTAAGAGTCTATTTTCCGGTTTAGATAATCTAGGATCTTTTGTTACTAACCTGATTGCTTCTTCCCGGGAGGATTCAAGCAGTCCTATATCCTTTGTCAGGTTGGCGAGTTTTAACTCCGGAAGACCGTGCTGCCTGGTTCCGAAAAATTCGCCTGGGCCGCGTATTTCTAAATCCGATTCGGCAATTACGAAACCGTCGGCAGTGGCAGTCATTGTTTTTAACCGTTGGGATGCCTCAAGGCCTTGAGTATCTGAGGAAAGTATGCAGTAAGAAGTTATTTGGCTGCGGCCAACCCTGCCTCTTAATTGATGAAGTTGGGCCAGGCCAAAGCGTTCAGCATTCTCAATCAGCATAACAGAGGCATCAGGGATATCAATCCCCACTTCTATAACGGTCGTAGAAGCTAGGATATCTATTTTTCTAGCCTTGAAGTTTATAAGAATGCGTTCTTTTTCTTTGCCATTCATCCGGCCGTGAATCAGGCCTACCTTAAATTCTCTGAATATCTCGTTCTGTAAACGCATTTTATTCTCAACAGCAGATGCCAGTGCCAATTTTTCTGATTTTTCCACTAGGGGATAAACTATATAGGCCTGCCTTCCCTTTTTGACCTGTTCCCTAATAAACTCGTAGGCCTGATTTTTCTGGTGGTCGGAGATCCAGTAGGTAGCCACCGCCTTTCTGCCTTTAGGTAGTTCGTCTATTACCGATATATCCAGGTCTCCATAGAGGGTTAAGGCCAGTGTCCTGGGAATAGGGGTGGCGGTCATAATCAGGCAGTCAGGGACTGAGGCCTTTTGCTTGAGGAGGGCGCGCTGATTTACCCCAAATTTATGTTGCTCGTCAATAATGACCAGGCCGGGGTTCTTATATTCGACCTTTTCCTGGATAAGGGCGTGAGTGCCGATAATGATGTTTGCCTCACCGGAGGCTATTTCAGCCAGGGTTTTGCGACGCGCGGCAGGGCTTAATCCATTAATCAGGAGAACAATATTGATATTTAAAGGTAGGAGCAATTCATTGAAATTGATGTAATGTTGCTCTGCCAGCACTTCGGTGGGGACCATGATTACCCCCTGATAGCCGTTCTGGATAGTGAGAAGCAAGGCATAGATCGCCACCGCTGTTTTCCCGCTGCCAACATCTCCCTGGATAAGCCTGTTCATTGGTTTAGGGCTTTGCATATCCTCTCGCACCTGGCTGATCACCTTTTTCTGGGCAGCAGTCAAATCATATGGCAGTAATCTTTCGAAATCGGCAATGTCCTCAGAATTTATCTGGTGTTGTATGCCGGTCAGTGTATCTTTTCTCTGAAATTTACGAAGGGCCAGAGCCATTTGCAGTAAAAAAAACTCTTCAAAGACTAATCGTTCCCGTGACTTCTCCTGGTAATCGAAATTTAAGGGAAAATGAATATTCCAAAGCGAACTCCTTAACTCAGGCAGGTTATAGCTCTTTCGCAGCGGGATCGGCAGCGTATCTATTATATATCTGGAATATTTGTCCAGGCCATTTTTTATAATCGTTCGGATAGCCCGTTGATTCAGGTCCTGGGTGAGAGGGTAAATCGGAACAATCCTGCCGGTGTGGACTGTGGCTAGTCCGGCTGAAGTTATTATTTCATAATCGGTGACAATCAATTGCAGCTTTTTATAATACTCGATTCTACCGCTGAGGATTACCCGGTCTCCTCTTTTGAAGCGTTTTTTCATATAGGGCTGGTTGAACCAGGTCGCATAGATAATTCCGGTGTCGTCCCCGATGGCCAGCTCGAAGATGGATATTTTCTTTTTAGTCTGATGGACGCCCAGGGTAAGGACCTCACCCTTGACCGTTTCTAAATCTCCCACTTTAAGGCGGGATATCGGTCTTATCTGGCTACGGTCTTCATAGCGCCGGGGAAAATAATAGAACAGATCTGAGACAGTAAATATACCCAGTCGATTAAGTATTTTCAGCCGGTTGGGGCCAACGCCTTTAATAAAACGGGCCGAAGATTCCAGAGGAGAAGTTTTCGCTTGCATAATAGACTAGGTTATGATATCCTTTCTTGCACTGTTTATTACTCTATCAGAGGAGTTAGTTATGTCAAGAGTTTGTGCTATTTGCGGAAAAAAACCAAGGGCTGGTAATTCGATTAGCCGGCGAGGATTGGCCAAAAAAAAAGGAGGCGCTGGAAGAAAAATTACCGGCGTAACTAAACGGCGGTTTCTTCCGAATCTCCAAAGGGTAAAAGTCGTTATCAAAGGCACCCCCCAGACTATTACGGTTTGCACCCGTTGTATCAAAGCCGGTAAAATAGTTAAAAAAGTAAAATAATTACTTTCCTCAAGTTAACCTTAGATCCTTAACTTCCAACTGGACCTCTTCTTTTCCCTGCCAATTATTCAGAACTGGTGAATAGACAAGAGAGATTCCTTTTGCCATCCAGTCTAATGAGAAAAA
>JAUWXU010000032.1 GCA_030616145.1 Candidatus Omnitrophota bacterium
GGTCTTGCCAATCTTAGAAACAGGTACCAATCTGTAATGTTGAACTACCTGCTTGGGGATAAGTTTTATAATCTCTGGTTTAATCTGCAGTTTGGAAAGATCTACCGGCGGGATATTTAATTCCTGGCTGAGGGCTACCACTAAATCATTTCTGTTAATGTGTCCCAGATTAACCAAAATGTCACCCAGACGACCGCCTTTCTTTCTTTGAAACTCTAGCGCCTCATCTAGCTGTTTGGAAGTAATCAGCTTACTATTTATTAAGATTTTTTTTAGCCGTTCCTTAACTGAAGTGACCATTATTTTTCCCTATCTTCCTTTTTTCTTTTTTCCCCCACTGAACGGAAATCTACCTTGGAAATATGCTCTTCCGGTTTATCCTCTATTCCTAAAAATTTTTCTGATTTATAATAGTGGTCTATTGTCTGTTTTATCTCACCAGCAGTAGAGACAAAGACCTGAATCTTACACTTAGTAATGTAGGTTAAGTCAGTTATCGCCAAAGTGTTTGTCGGATCAGCAATGGCAATGGTAATCATCTTACCTATCTTGTCCACCGGCACAACATAATATTGCCGGGCAACGTTTTCCGGAATAATCTTAATAACTTCCGGCGTTATCTGGTAACTGGCTAAGGGCAGGTAGGGATATCCACACTGGGCAGCTAAGGCAGTAACTATCTTTTCCTCGGTAGTATAGCCGAGCTTAACCAGTTTCTCTCCCAAAAGCCCCGACTCCTTTTTCTGAAGGGCCAGGGCAGTCTCCAGCTGCGTCTTGTTTATTACGCCGTTCTCCAGTAATAACTGGCCTAATTGTTTGGGGGTATCTTTTTTCTCAGGCATTATCCAACTATACGTTTTTTCCCTTCTCTTTTTTTGCCTTCTCAACAGAGGCTGAGGCGACATCGAGCAAATCTATCGCAGTAAGCCCGTCAATGGGATTGGCGCTGACGCCAGCGCTGACGGTCAATTTACCTGCTGGCTGTGCCCTTTCCCCGGGAAAAGAAAACTCCGCTATTTGCTTTTCTATCTTTTCTGCTGTCTTAACAGCTTCTCCTTTATTTTTTTCCGGCAAAACCAGAGTAAAAATATCCTCATCGGACCTGGCTAGTCTGTCTATATCAGTAATATTCTCGCTGATTATTTTAGCAATCTTTTTCGATATGGATTCAGCAGCCAATTCACCGTTATTTTTCTTATAGATTTCAAAATCATCAATATTTAACATAACCACTGAACAGGGGCGCTGATACATAATAGCCCTTTTTATCTCTTCTTTTAAACAGTTCTTTATATATTTCTCGTTATATAAGCCCGTCAATTTATCCCTGACCGCTAAATTCTCTGCCTCTTTTGCCAGCCAGTCATTCTCAACGGCAATGGCTATCTGCTGGCCAAAGATATTGATTAACTCCAAATCGTCTTTTTGATAAACAAAGTCTGTCAAGTTATTACCCATAACCAATAATCCGACAAGCTGTTCTTTTAAACTAATCGGCAAAAAACAAACATTCCTCATACCGTAATCATCAGTAAAGTCTTTCATCTGTTTAGTTAATTTAACCGAACTATCAATTAGCAGGCGTTCGCCCCGCGCCGCTATTTTACCGAGAAAACCTTCGTTGAACCTGACCCTTTCGTTTTTCAATCTTTCAGACTTGATATTACGACTGAACATCGTAACTAATTCTTTTGTTTTTCGTTCTGATGTCATCAAAAAAATGGTTTCAGAAAAGGCAATCCGGGAAATTTTATCCAGGATTAAGGGCATAACCTTTTCTAATTCCGGAGAAGAAACCATAAGATTCCCGATCTGAAGAAGCGAAGAAAGGGCCATCATCTTCTTGCCGATTTCGATATTTACATTCCTCACCCTGTCTCCATACTGCTGAATCTCGGCCATATTTTTACGTAGCTTTTCAGTAATAAGATTGAGCGATTTCTCCAGATCGCCCACTTCACCTTCACCCTTTACTTTTATAGTCCGCGCAATATCACCCTGGGCAATCCTTTTGGCCTCACCAGATACCTTAATAACAGAATGAAAGATGGGTTTTGTTAAGTAAAATCCCAGAATGGCAATAACTACACCTATGGCAACAATAATGCTGATATTCAATATATGCTCTTCCTGGGGGAAAATGTAACCGGTTGTCAGATAAACAAGTATTAATAGCGGTATTACTGCCATCAGACTGAATCCGACTATTAACTTCCGGTGCAGGTCTGTTGAAAACAGCGATAAATTTTTAAATTTTTTATCCATATCAACCTCCCTAAATAAAACCATGCCCTACAACAATCTCTATTAATTTTACTATATAACTTATTTAATGTCAAAGCATTCTATAATTATATTGCACTGTCTGGCGCGGATTATCTTATAAGCAATGGACTCTAATATCTATCTAGTATCTAGTATCTGCGATTTACCAAGCTAAAACACCGTCCTCCTCATCTTAATACTAAGTAGTATTCCAATAGAAATCATAGTCATCAGCAGCGAAGAACCTCCGTAACTGACTAATGGTAACGTAAGACCCGTTATCGGCATCAGACCAATACTCATTCCTATATTAACAATTATCTGAAAACTAAGCATGGCAGTTACGCCAACGGCCAATAATTTTCCGCTTACATCCTTGGTCTGGCCGGCTATTTTTAACCCCCGATTAATAAGAAAAAGATACAATAAAATTAATACTATACTGCCCAAAAATCCCCATTCCTCGCCCAATACGCTAAATATGAAGTCGGTATGATGTTCCGGTAAAAAGTTCAGCTGATTTTGCGTTCCGGCCAGCCATCCCTTCCCCAGAAACCCTCCTGAACCAATAGCAATTTTGGACTGAATAGCAGTATAGCCAGCGCCCAGAGGGTCGATGTTCGGGTTTAAAAAGACCAGCAGCCGCTGCCTCTGATAATCCCGCAGGAAATGCCATAAAAATGGTGAACAGACTAATCCAATCCCCGCTAAACCCAGTAAATATTTTAAGTGGGTCCCCCAGACATAAAGCATGCAAAAAAGTATCGGAAGAAAGACTATTGCCGTACCGAGGTCAGGCTGCTTTAAAATCAGGATTAACGGAACGACCACTATCCCCAGAGAAACCAATATCTTTTTAATCTGTTGATGCCGGCTATCTCTTTCTCCGAGATATTTAGCCAAAACCAGAATAATTATAACCTTGGCCAATTCTGAAGGTTGAAACACAAAACTACCCAATTGAAGCCAGCGTTGGGCGCCCAGCTGAACCTTTCCCAGAAATAATACCAGGACCAAAAGCAACAGGGTGATTACATATAAGATGTAAGAGGTTTCTACCAGTTTACGGTAATTAATATTGGCTATTATCAAAAGGGCTGAAAGCCCGATCACCGCCCAGATCATCTGCCGGACTACAAAACTAACCCCGCTAACCAGAGACATTTGATAGGAAGCACTATAAAGTAAAATCAGGCCAATCAGGCAGATAATAACAGTCAATAACAACAAGCGATAATCAAAATCTTTTCCTAAACTACGTTTCATTATTATCCTGTTCTTCCTGGATTCTCCGCCAGCCTTTGATTAACTCCCGGGCTATCTCAGCTGCCTGCTGACTGCCATATCCCCCGTGTTCTAAAAAGACAACAAAAGAAATGTTTGGTTGAGCATCCGGGCAAAACCCCAGAAACCACGAATGAGACCTTCCTTTTTCTACCTGAGCTGTTCCTGTCTTAGCGGCAATCGGGAAATCAGCAATGTAGGCCCGATGACTGGTGCCCCCTTCATCGTTGACACCCCTGAGCATACCCTGTTTAATTACATCCAGATTGGTCTTGCTAAGATTCAGTCTGCGTGAACCTTTCCTTAATGAAGAATCTTTGACCAGATAGGGACGGGGTAAAACCCCACCGTTATCCACTGCTGATATCATCCTGACAGCCTGCATAGGGGTTACCAAAAGATATCCCTGTCCGATAGATAAATTACAGGTTTCTCCTTCATACCAGCCTTGATTATAGGTTATCCTTTTCCATCTTCTGGTCGGTACCATTCCTTTCCTCTCGCCGGGTAATTCAATCCCCGTGGCCTGACCAAAACCAAAATATTTTGCAAACTTAGCAATGTTATCCACTCCAACCAGCAGGGCGATCTTATAAAAATATATGTTGCAGGAATACACTATTGCCTCCTGCAGATTTAACCAGCCATGTCCGTCTTCATTCCAACACCTAAAAAATCTGCGGCCTAATTTGTATTTTCCGCCGCAATACTGACGGGTAGCCGGAGTTATCTTGCCCGTCTCCAGCCCGGTCAGGGCAGTAACTATTTTAAAAATCGAACCCGGCGGATACTGTGAAGTAATAGCTCGATTTAACAATGGATAAGATTTGTCCTTTAACACCTGCATTCTCTGTTTATTTTCAGCCGGCCTGAGGAATATATTAGGATCATAGGCAGGATTGCTGACCATCGTCAATATAGCACCGCTATTGGAGTTCATTACTATTATGGCTCCCCGATGCCGCCTCAGGAGGTTGCAGGCCAATCTTTCCAGGTCTACATTTATAGTTAGGTACTGATCATTACCTTTTATCGGCTGTTTATTACTTAATACCCTTTGAACTCTACCCCGATAGTCCACCTCCAACTGTTGTCCACCGTCAATACCTTTCAACAAAGTATCAAAAGACATTTCTACCCCGTCACGACCCACCAAATCTCTCATTTGATATCCATACCTTTTTTTATCCTCCAACTCTTCGGAGCCGATTTTCCCCAGATAACCGATAACATGGGCACCTACCTTACCATAGGGATAATAACGCAGAGGCCGGATATCCACGACTACTCCCGGCAAACCAGCACTCCTTTCCTCAATAACAGCCACTGTTTTATAATTGACATCAGAGGCGATGACCACCGGGGCAAAGGGGGCAACCGTATCTTTTTTTAATATCTTGTTAACCTTTTGCTCTGAAAGATTGAGAATTTTAGCCAGGCGGGAAACGGACCGGGGCTTAAGTTCCTGGGGTATGATGCATATATTAAAGGAAATTCTATCTTCGGCAAGAACCTTTCCGTTACAGTCATAAATAGTGCCTCTTTTGGCACTCTGGGGCAGGAGACGAATTCTATTTTTCTCACTTAATCCCCGATAAAAACCTCCCCGGACAATCTGAACATATCCCAGGCCAACAATCAGCAAAAAAAAGCAGCTTGTTATGATTACCGAAAGTGTCTTTATTCGCATAATATAATCACAGATCCGCGGTATTATTTTATTTTTCTCTGTAGAACAATCTCCGCAGCAGCCAAAAAATCGGCAGGGCAACAACGCCTGTATAAGCAGAGACTGGTAAAATTATGACTTTAAATAAATCTTTGGAAACCGGCAATTCGGTAAAAATGGAAAGAAGATAATAAAGCAGACCAACGAAGATGCTCGAACAAAATACAATTATGAATTGGCTAAAAATCCCTTCTTTATAAATAAACTTGGCATATCTCCCTGCTATCAGGCCGCACAATCCGAAGGCAAAAGCGTTGAGGCCCAAAATCCCTCCGCTGAAAATATCTTTTAATAACCCTAGGATCAATCCCAATAGCAAACCGAATCTTAGGTTTTTCTCCAAGCTGAAAAATACAAGCGCAATAAGAAAAAAATCCGGTTTTATACCCCAAACCGCAATGCTGTTCGAAATAACTACCTGCAAAATCAAAAATGCGAAAATAACTAAAACGAAAGAGATGGTTTTATTGCCATGCATAGCACTTCTTCTAATTTTGAAAAGTTTACCGCCGGTTCTATCCAGGCATAGGAATAAAGCCCGCTTGAATCCTTTTCTATCTTTTTTATCCTGCCGATAATTATACCTTTGGGGTAGATCTCCCCCAACCCGGAGGATATAACTATATCACCGGGCCGAGCAGTGGTCTGCGGCAAAAGATATTTCATTTTACATAAACCGGGACGCCCGCTGCCTTCAACTATCCCTGCCTCACGACTGTCCTGCACAAGACTGCTTACCTTCAAATTTGGGTCAATCATCAACATTACCCGGCTCAAATTCTTATCTACCTGAATAATTTTGCCTACCAACCCTTCCGGCAAGACCACGGGCATATTCTCTTTTATACCCTGTTCAGTCCCCTTGTTAATAATTATTGTGCGGTGCCAGTTGGTAGAATCCCCGGCGATAATCTGGGCGGGAATCAGTTTATAGCGACTGGCCTTTTTAAATGACAAAAGGCCCCGCAATCGTTCGTTCTCGATGGAGGCCTCTTTCAATTCTGCCAATTCGCCGGACAGGTCAGCTACCTTTTTTTTCAGAATATCTCTTTCATTAATTAAGGAATCAAGGGTTTGTGATTTCCGCGATTTCTGTTTTAAATTAAACCCTACGAAACTTCCTGCCTTTAATGCCGGATTTAATAATGATACTACATTTATCTTGGCCTTATTACTAATTGATCGGGGAATTATTATTATTAAAAGGGGTAAGCACAGGAGTAAGATAATCAGGATAACCCTTTTAGGACTAACCATCTAGATTACCCTTCGAGTCTGGTAGAAATCTCTAATTGTTTTAAAACTTTCAGGTTATCCAGGACTTTACCTGCCCCCAGGGCAACAGCGGTTAAAGGATCATCGGCTAAATGAACAGGGAGACCGGTTTCCTCGCTTATCAATTTATCTAATCCCCTGAGCAGGGCCCCGCCTCCGGCCATAATCAATCCGCGGTCTATTAGATCGGCCAGTAATTCCGGAGGAGTCCTTTCCAGGGTAGTCCTGATTGCTTCTAATATACTGGAAACAGGTTCACTCAAGGCCTCTCGTATTTCTTCTGAGGAAACAGTTAATGTCTTGGGGAGCCCGGCTACCAGGTCACGGCCCTTTACTTCCATAACCAGTTCTTCCTCCATAGGATAGGCAGACCCGATTTTAATTTTAATATTTTCAGCGCTGGTCTCTCCAATCATAAGGTTATAAGTTTTTTTAAGATAGGAAATAATTGCCTCGTCCATCTCATCTCCGCCAACTCTGATGGTTTGAGAACAGACCTCATCGGAAAGTGAAATGACTGCTACCTCAGAAGTTCCTCCCCCGATATCCACTACCATGTTGCCGGCCGGTTCCTGTACAGGCAAACCTACTCCAATAGCCGCTGCCTTGGGTTCATTAATCAGATATACCTCTC
>JAUWXU010000058.1 GCA_030616145.1 Candidatus Omnitrophota bacterium
GAGAGGGTCTAGCCAATACTTCCTTTACCAGACCCCTTTCAACTATCTGACCATCCTTCATAACCAGAACCCTCTCAGCAATCTCCTGGACTATCCCCAAATCATGGGTAATAAAAAGAATGGATATCTTTAATTCTTTCTTTAACTCCAGAAGCAATTTTAAAATTTCAGACTGGATGGTAACATCAAGGGCGGTGGTTGGTTCATCACAAATAATCAATTTCGGATTAAGGGCTATTGCCATAGCCATAATTATCCTTTGCCTCTGGCCGCCGGATAATTGATGAGGATAATCATAAAAGACTTTTGGCCCGGCAGCAATCTTAACCCTGTCTAAAAGATCGAGCACCTTTTTTTTCGAGGCCCGGTGACCTAAGGTGCTGTGGGCATTAATTGCTTCCTGAATCTGTTCGCCTACCCGCATAATCGGATTTAAAGAGGTAAATGGTTCCTGAAACACCATCCCTATTCTTTTGCCCCGGGTTTCGCGCATATCGGCTGTAGATAGCTTGAGAAGGTCCGTTCCCTGAAATATAACCCTGCCTCCTTTTGTTTTACATCCCGGGGGCAACAGTCGCATAATAGAAAGCGCGGTGATGGTCTTTCCACAGCCGGATTTGCCAACCAACCCTACAACCTCATCTTCTCCAACAGCAAAATCAATACCCTTGATCACCTTAACAGTAAAGGTATCGAGTTTAGCATCAATCCTCAAACTATTAACCTCTAATAAATTCATCTCCGTAACCGGGGGTTCAACATATCTCTCAACCCCTCCCCTAAAAGATTAAACCCTAAAACAGTCACTAAAATTGCTAATCCTGGAAAGAGAATGAGCCACCAGGCAACACCCAGGGCAGCTTTACCTTCCATAAGGATATTTCCCCAGCTGGGCATTGGTGGCTGCACCCCCAATCCCAGAAAACTCAAACTCGCCTCTACCAGAACTGCTCCGGCGACACCAAGCACAAAACTTACCAATACCGGGCCAATGCCATTGGGAATTATGTGCCGAACAATTATTTTCCAGTGCCCCACTCCCAACACCTTTGCTGCCAGGACAAATTCTCTTTCTTTTAAACTCAAAATCTCTACCCGACTCAGACGGGCCATACCCATCCAGCTGGTCAGGCCGATTATAATCATAATATTATAAATACTCGGGCCAATAATAGCGATTACCGCCAATATCAAAAAAAAGGATGGAAAACAAAGCATAATATCAACAAGGCGCATTATTATTGAATCCGTCCGACCGCCGAAATAACCAGCTAAAGAACCCAGAATCACACCAATCACCGCAGCAAGACCTACTGCAACAAGACCGATTGAAAGAGATACTCGCGAACCATAAACAATCCGCGAAAAGATATCCCGTCCTAACTGATCCGTTCCTAAAATATGTCCTGGCGATGGGCCCAAAAGTGCATCTTTAATGTCAATTGCGGTAGGATCACTCCTAGCTACGTAAGGAGCGAAAATTGCTACCAGAACCAAGATTAAAACAATCGATCCGCCAAATATCGCCAAAGCATTCTTATGCATATCTCCACCACACTTGCCACCCCGGAGGTTGTTGTGCTTACACCTCCGGGATGGAGACTATTTTAATGCCTCTGTCCTATTCTAATCCGGGGGTCAACATAAAAATAGGCAATGTCAGCTATCAGATTGGCCAGCAACGTCAGGACTGCCCCAATGACTAATCCGGCCATAACAGTCGGGTAATCGCGGGCCATTACCGACTGGTAAAGAAGCTGGCCCATCCCTGGAATACTAAATATTGTCTCAAAAATTACACTTCCGCCAATAAGCCCGGGGATAGAAAGTCCCAGAATAGTTATAATCGGCAAAAGCGCATTTCTTAAGGCGTGTTTGTAAATAACCTCTCTTTCGGACAAACCCTTTGCCCGGGCAGTACGGATATAATCTTCATGGATAACGTTCAGCATGCTCTGACGCATATAGCGTGAGATACCGGCAAGTCCGCCAAAGGCCGAGACCGAAATAGGGATAATTAAATGATGGCCCATGTCCAAAATCTTCCCGATTAGACTAAGGTGTTCGAAATCCAACGATTTTATTCCCACAACCGGAAACCAGCCTAACTGGACACCCAAAATAGACATCAGTATCAGGGCCAGCCAGAAACCAGGTGCGGCAAAACCGATAAATACAAATAGGGTCATTGACCGATCAAACAACGACCCCCTTTTTACTGCGCTGATAACTCCTATTGGAAGGGCTACTAAAAAGATAAGAGCCATCGAACAGACATTAATCAATATAGTGATCGGGAGCCGGCCGAGAATTTTTTTGATAACCGGCCTTCCATCAATAAACGATTTTCCGAAATCAAATCTGATAAGCCTCCTCAGCCAATCTATATACTGGACATAAACGGGCTTATCCAGATTATATAATTTTATCAGTTTCTCCTTTGCCTCTAATGAAACCTTGGGATTGAGCTGGGTCATCAAATCCGTTGGCTGGCCGGGAGCAAGATGAATTACCGCAAAAGAAACAATGGTAATGCCGATAAAAACAGGCACCAGACTCAATAATCTTTTAACAATGTAGGTAATCATAATTCCTCAGCAGTCAGCGGGTGTAACGCTGCTCAGTTTTCGGAACCCACCAATCTATGAAATTATATCCTATTCCAATCGGCGCTGGCTCTATCCCTTTAAATCTGCTGTTAACCACCGGAAGTGCATCCGGTACAAACAAAAATAGGTATGGTTGGTCTTCGTATAAAAGTTCGTGAATCCGGTGATAAATCCTGGCTCGCTTGTCCCGGTCAAAGGTCCTCCTCCCCTCGTCCAAAAGCCTATCTACAACAGGATTGGAATAACTTACAAAATTAAACTCGCCTTCTTTTGTCTTGGATGAATGCCAGATATCAAAACAATCAGGGTCCCGTGACAGTGACCAACCCAGAATTATTGCTTCAAAACGTTTTTTATTAACAAACTCGTTCAGAAAAACCGCCCATTCCAGAATGCGGACATTGACCTTTATCCCCACTTCTTTCAGTCTTCTCTGAATAATCTCCCCTGTCCGGCGGCGCTGATCATTGGCTTGATTGGTAATGATCGTAAATTCAAATCTCTTTCCGTCTTTCTCCAGCCAACCGTCAGCATTAATATCCTGCCAGCCGGCCTTTCTTAAAAGTCTCCTTGCCTTTTCAGGGTCATAAGAGGCCGGCCGGACATCTTCGTTATAGGCCCAGGATTCAGGAACAAATGGACCGGTACAAACCCGGCCTAAACCTAAAAGAACTCCCTCGATTATTTCCTGCTTATCTATTGCATAACTTATCGCCTGTCTTACCCGTCTATCCTTAAATTTTTCATCAAGCAGATTATAGGCCATGTAGGTGTAGCCGAAAGAAGGATACCTGAATTTCTGAAATCTTTTCCGGAAAAATTTCGTTTCAGTCTGTCGGGTATACTGCAGAGGGCTAAGTCCCATCGAATCTATCCCTTCTGTCTGCACCTCAAGGAACATTGTCGCCTGGTCAGGAATAATTCTGTAGATATAGCGGTCTATCCAGGGCCGATGCTCAAAATACTGATGATTTGAATCCAGCTCAATTATCTCCCCTGAATGCCACCTTTTGAATTTATACGGCCCGGTACCAATAGGATGACGGGCAAATGAAGTAGTCATCAAGTCGGCACTTTTAAGAAGATGTTTGGGCATAATAGACATCCCCCAGCTGGCCAGGCCAGGAGCAAACGGCTCGTGATATCTTACCCTAACTGTATAATCGTCTATGACCTCTAACAACTCTATCTTTTTAAAGTCCCCGCCATAGGGAGTTGGAACCTCGGGGTCAATCAGTTTTTGATAAGTAAATTCTACGTCTTCGGCAGTAAAGGGAACTCCATCATGCCAGCTGACGTCTTTTCTAAGATGAAAGACAATGGTCAAACCATCATCCAGAATCTCCCAGCTTTCTGCAAGGTCGCCGACCAGCTCTATATCCCGGTCATATTTTACCAACCCATTAAAAACCAGGCCGACAATGTCGCCGGAAGCACTGTCCGAGGCCAAAATCGGAATAAGGGTCCGGGCATCTGCAATAGAGGCCGTAACAAAGGCATCACCATAACAGGGCTGTTGATCATCTGCTAAACTATCGATATTATCAAAAGATATCAAAAAAAATACCGCCAGTAGCGGTAGAAGTTTTCTAATTATAAACATTTCGCGATTCCACCGGCTTTGCCCGGGGCTTATTTTGCCGGAATGGACTGTTGTCCTTCGGGCTGTTGCTGAAAATCCTCTTCTTGAACCTCGGAGGCACTCTCCATCAGGGAAATCTTCCGATGGGCGGACATCATCGCCAGGCCTATACAGCTTAATATAAAAATAGTGGCGCAAAGAGTAGTAACCCTGCTTAAAAAGACATTTGTTTTTGTACCAAATATTGATTCAACGCCGCCACCACCGCCTCCAAAGATATTAGAAAGGCCTGCCCCTTTACCTGCCTGAAAAAGTATCGACATAATCAAAAACAGACAGGCCAAAATATGTAATACCAAGACAAAAGTATACATTTTTTATCTCATTCCTCCTTGCGCAGACTTAATAATCTGGCTAAATTTCTCAGCATCCAAACTGGCTCCACCCACCAGGGCACCATCTATGTCTTCCTTGATTATTAAAC
>JAUWXU010000014.1 GCA_030616145.1 Candidatus Omnitrophota bacterium
GGAAATTTATGGCAATCCTTTAGAGTGGCCCAAAATTTATAAAGCCAACCGGGATATCGTTAGAAACCCTGATCTTATTTATCCAGGACAGGTACTCAGGATCCCGCGGGAGGGAGAGAGGCTGGCCGCTCCAGAACCAACAAAGAAAAAGTGGATTAAATAGCAAGGAGACATTTTGATAGAACTGAATAATCTTAAATTCAAGCCATTAATTAAAATACTGATTGGGCTAGCGACTATCCTGGTTTTAATAGGGGTTATGTCTACTAGAAGGCCTGCCCGATGGAAATTTAAGGTAGAGGACGTTAGTTCCGCCAGTATTTATGCGCCATTCGACTTTTCATATGTTGACGAAGAAAGTACCTTAAAATTACAAAAAGAAAGGGCGGTCGCAGTAAACCCGCTCTATGACTATGACCCTTCTCTTTTCAGGAAATCCTCAACAGAGATGTTTAATTTTTATCAGAAAATCCTTAACCAAAAAATAATAACAAACAAGGATGAACAGACTGGGCTTACGGTTGCCCACATCAATGTGACTCTAAGGAACAAAGGGATTGATGAGATTTACAGAAAGACCGAGGAACTCCTTAATGTTGTAATGGGCACGGAAGTGATTGGTAAAGATGAAAAGATGAGTCTCCTAAAAAAGGGGACAAAGATTATTACCGTTCGCAATCTGCTGACCAATGTAGAGAGAGAGCAGGGTTTAATCCAGGTCTTGACAGTCAAAGACACTCGTAAGGAATTCATTGATAAAGCAATAGAACTTTTTCCGGAAAATCGTAAACTCCGGATAGAAGTCGTAGAATTAGTAGATAATTTTATACGGCCCACCCTCCATTATGATGAAGATCAAACACTCCGGCGTCGACAGGCAGCGTTGAATGATGCAAAGCCGGTTATGAAAAACGTCAGGAAGAATAAACTCATTGTGGGTAAGGGACAAATAATTACTCCCGAGCAAATCGTTCAGCTTTCAACCGTATTTAAAAAACGGGTTCAGGTCGACATACTTTCCAGTAATTTGGGAATGGGATTGTTGGTTATAATTTTTGTTGTTCTGCTGGGAGTATATGTTTACCGTTATTCTCCCAAAATTTATGAAAATAATCAAAAATTAATTCTGATTTCTTTGATTTTATTTTTGAACATAACACTGGCCCAGCTGGTTGGCGTATCTCAGTTGTCCAGATATTTGATTCCGATGAGTGCCGGAGCAATGTTAATAGCAATACTCCTGGAGGCAAGATTGGCAGTAATGATTGCGGGATTATTGGCGGTCTTTGCCGGGGTCATTGCTGGCAGTAAACTGGATGTAAGTGTTGTTTCGTTTGCCGGGAGTTTGGCGGGTATTTATTTTGTCATTGGGGTCAGAAGAAGGTCCCAGTTGATGATGGCCGGTTTCCTGGTAGGATTGGCAAGCTTCATTTGCATTATCGGAATGGAATTGTTGAATAGAGTCGCACCTAGCACTTTTATTGTTGATGCCTCATGGGGATTTGCTAGCGGGATAGTCAGCGCCATAGTAGTTACTATTATTTTACCGGTATTGGAATATATATTCAAGATTACTACTAATATCAGTTTATTAGAACTCTCGGATTTAAATCATCCATTATTAAGGAAAATGTTAACCCTTGCCCCGGGCACCTATCATCACTCGCTGGTGGTTGGAAATCTTGCCGAGGCAGCCAGTGAGGCCATAGGGGCAAATTCATTGTTGGCCAGGGTAGCTTCTTATTATCACGATATCGGCAAGATAGAAAAAGCCGAATACTTTATCGAAAATGAGCGTTTTGAGAAAAAATCAAAGCACGATAAACTTACGCCCAGTATGTCCAGCCTTATTATTATTAATCATGTCAAAAACGGCGTTGAGTTGGCCCAGAAATACAATCTCAATAAGGCGATTGTAGATATTATCCGGGAACACCATGGGGCCAGTCAGGTCTTTTACTTTTATAAAAAGGCTCTTGAAAAGATAGAGGACAAGGAAATGTTAGAGGCAATGGCTTTCAGATATCCCGGGCCCAAGCCCCAGACTAGAGAATCAGCCATAGTTCTTTTGGCCGATTCTATTGAAGCGGCCTCCAGAAGCCTTTCCGACCCGACGCCAGGAAGCATAAAAGGAATGGTCCAGAAAATTATTAACAATAAATTTATTGATGGCCAGATTGAGGAATGCGAATTAGTCCTCAAGGACCTTCATAAAATTGCTGATAGTTTTGTTCGAATTCTGATCGGGATATTTCATACGCGGGTGGAATACCCGGAGGCGGGAAAGGGACCAGAAGAAACAGAAACGGATGAAGATAAAAATAAAAAATATCCAAAAAAAGGTCAAGATAAAAAACATAGGGGAACTTGAAAAGACAGTAATTCAGGTTTTGAGGTCCGAAGGTATTAAAAAGGCTGAAATCAGCATTTTATTGGTTGATAATAAAACAATAAGAAAGTTCAACAGAAAATACAGAGGAATAGACAGGGCAACCGATGTCCTGGCCTTTAGCCAGCAAGAGGGTAAATTTTCCGGTCTCAACCCGGACCTTTTGGGAGATATAATTATATCCGTTGACAAGGCCCGTTCCCAGTCTCGTAATTATAAACAGTCATTTAAGAAAGAACTCCAACTTTATTTAATTCACGGTTGCCTGCATCTTCTCGGCTACGGGGATACTACTGAGCGAGATAGAGAGCGGATGCAAAAAAAGCAGGAAGGGATGCTTGATGAGATATGTGGATAAAATTAAGAAATAACTTCATTGCCGGCATAGCCGTTATCTTACCTGTGATCGGCACTATTTTCATTCTGCGCTTTATAGTTATAAAGACAAATAATCTTGTTTTGAACCCTACCCTCGACTTTTTTAAGCTCTATCTGCCATTTACAGTTGGGATTATCTATCTTAAATATTTAATCAAGGGATTGATTTTGGTTGCCATCCTGCTATTAATTGCTGTAATTGGTCTGGCAACCAAAAATATCATTATCCGAAGGTTCTTTTCTTTTTGGGAAAGAATCCTTTACAGGATACCAATGGTTAACAAGATTTACAAGGCCATCCGTCAGATAAGCCATGTCTTCCTGGTTCGAGATAAATCTCTCCTGCAGAGAGTCGTGTTGCTGGAGTATCCCCGGCGGGGAGTTTATTCTATCGGTTTTGTGACTTTGGAAGGATATGACCAGATAGAAAGAAAGGTTTCTAAAGAGATTATCAATGTTTTTGTCCCCACCGCCCCCAATCCCACCTCTGGTGTTTTGCTTTTTGCTCCCCGGGAGGAACTCATTGATCTGGATATGTCAATAGAAGAAGGGTTAAAGTTGGTTATTTCCGGAGGAGGTGTAGTGCCTCCAACCTCAAAGAAAAAGAGTGAGAGCAAATGAAAAAGCGCATACATCCAGCTGATATAGCCGATATTCTGAGAAACTTACCTTCCGATAAAAGAAAACCATTTTTTGATTCTCTGGATTCAGAAGTCGGGGCCAAGGTATTGCGGCAGTTGGACCCTGTATTAGAATTTGATTTACTGAAGAAGCTGGATAGTTCTGTAATTTCTGAAATTTTGGATGAAATGCCTTCGGATGATGCCACTGATGTTGTAGCCGGGCTTTCCAAAGAAAAGGCCGGTCAGGTCTTAAAGTTGATGGCAAAGGAAGACTCGGCGAGGATTCAGAATTTATTAAAGTATGACTCAAAGACTGCCGGTGGTATAATGACCACCGATTTTGTGGCCTTGAATGCCGAAATTAATGCCGAGCAGGCAATTCATCTTTTGCGCCAGCGGGTTAAGCCCGGGCCTATTCATTATGTATATGTGGTGGATAATGAACAAAGGCTGTTGGGGGTGCTTATGCTGAAAAAGTTGCTGGTGTCCGAACCTGATATCCGGTTGAAAGACATTATGAACGAGGATATTGTCAGCGTAAAGACCTCGCTGGACCAGGAAGAGGTAGCCCGTCTGGTGTCCAAGTATGACCTTCTGGCTATTCCGGTTGTTGATGAACAGAATTATCTGATCGGAGTGGTTACTGTTGATGATATAATAGATGTTCTCAAGGAAGAGGCGACCGAAGATATATTTAAATTAGGTGGAACAGATGACGAGGAGTTGTCAAAGAAATCAATCTTTAATGTTTCCCGGATTCGGCTGCCCTGGTTGATTGTTACCTTGTTCGAAGGCGTTATATGCGCGACAGTAATAAGGTTTTTTCAATTCACACTGGAAAGGACAATAGCCCTGGCCTTTTTTATTCCGGTAATTATGGGGATGGGTGGTAATATTGGTATTCAATCATCAACCATTGTAGTTCGGGGATTGGCTACCGGCAGGATAAGCTTGTCTCAGATAGGAAAGGTGCTTTTTAAGGAGATAAGAGTTGGTTTAATTATGGGGTTGGTCTGCGGTTCAGTAGTAGCCCTGATAGCCTATCTTTTGGAGAAGACCTTGCTTTTGGGGGCAGTGGTAGGTATTTCAATGTTTATAGCCATTATCGTAGCCGCCACAATGGGAAGTTTAATCCCGCTTATTTTTAAACGGCTGAAGATAGATCCGGCAGTAGCCTCTGGACCGTTCATTACCAGTTCAAACGATATCGTTGGCATTTTAATCTATTTTTCTCTTGCCAATTTGTTATTCCGGATAGCGGGTTAAGGCAGGGTCAGAGAGTCAAAGAGTCAGAGAGTCAGAGTAGCGTCTTATGATGATTCGCAAGACAGAGGCCATAGTTCTCAGAAGCCGGGATTTTAGCGAGAGCAGTTTAGTTGTATCTTTTTACACCAGAGATCTAGGCAAGATAAATGGATTGGCTAAAGGCATTAAATCCCGGAGAAAAAAATACGGCGGCTATTTACAGCCATTTACTCATAATGATATTGTCTTCTATCAGAAAATTCACGTCGGATTGTGCACTGTCAGCCAATGCAATCTGAGGGATTTTTTCCCGGCTATTCGAGAAGATCTGGAAAAAACTGCTTATGCCAGTTATTTTGTTGAGCTCATCGATAAAACAACACCCGTTCAGGATGAAAATATTGAGATATTTAATTTGTTACTAAGGTCTCTAACCCTGCTTTCTACTGAAGATGCCAAGAAGATATGCCGCATTTTTGAAATCAAGCTTTTAGATTTATTGGGCCTTATGCCGACGATAACTAATTGTATCCACTGCGGCAGTATGATCAGAGGAAAGGCAAGATTTAGTGCTTCTTTAGGCGGGACTTTATGCCAGAAATGTTTTTATAAAGATTATAAATCAACACCGATACTGAAAGGCGCTATTGCTACTATAACATATATAAGCAAACAAGGTTACAATCAAATATCTCGGCTCAGACTTACTTCCGCAGTTGAGGAAAATCTCAGAGAAGTATTGAATTTGTTTTTGGGTTTTCATCTGGGAAGCCAGTTGAAATCATTGGAATTTTTAGAAAAGATAAATGGAAATTTCTTGACATACTCGAGGCGCTTCGTATAAAATAACAAAGAATACATATTATAAAATAAGTCACAGCTCGATAGGGCAAAAAAATACAAGGAGCTATTGAGATGTAGGCAATTTCGTCCCCCAAAATTTATGGCGGACTCATTTGAGGAGGTGAGTGTTTTGAAGGCATATTGCGTGAAATGTAAGGAGAGCAAGGAAATGGAGGATGCCCAAAAGGTTACTATGAAGAATGGCAGGCCGGCAATGAAAGGTAAATGTCCTACCTGTGGCACAGGAATGTATAGAATATTAAAGAAGGGGAGTTGATTAACACCAGTAATATTCCTGGACTTTATCATCGCCAAATCGCCAGAATCTCCGTCTGCCTGTAGGCAGGCCTACCGGTAGGCCTGCTGGCAGGCACTAAAAACGGGAATTTTGGCGTTTTGTTTGTTATTTGGATTTTGGCGTTCGTTTCAGGCGGACAGGGTTTTAGCGTTTTTGGGGCAGAAAAGAAAAAATGGCCGTTGAGAAAATAGAAAATGAAATTATAGCCCTGATCAGCAAGGCAGTAGATGGTCTTATAGCTAGGGCGATAGTTCCTCTCAACTCAGCTCCCGACGTAGAGTTAGAGTCACCGAGGGATGAATCTCTGGGTGACTTCTCTACAAATGTTGCCTTAAAGATTGCCCGAAAGGTTAAGATTCCTTTCGATAAAGCAGTAAAACCTTCAGTTGATATTAATTCCCTCAAGATCGCTGAACTTATTGCCAGTGAGATCAAAACCAGATTTAAAAAAACTCCGCTTCTTGCCAATAAAATTAAGAAAATAGAGGTCAAGCCCCCCGGATTTATAAATTTTTTCCTGAATATAAGGTATCTCTATGATAATTTGTTTAGAATAAAAAAACTGCGACAGAATTATGGACGCTCAAATATTGGCAGGAAACAGAAGATTCAGATTGAATTTGTTAGTGCTAATCCCACTGGTCCTTTGACCATCGCCCACGGCCGACAGGCAGCGGTCGGGGATGTCCTAGCCAATATTTTAAAGACAAGCGGCTATAATGTTAAGAAAGAATATTATATTAATGATGTCGGCACACAGATTGATCTGTTGGGCCGGTCGATTAGGGTCAGATATCTGGAAATATTCAATCAGGACTGTCTGTTCCCGGAAAATGGATACAAGGGGCGCTATATCTATGATATCACTCAGGAGATTGTCCGGAGGTATGGACGCAGGTACCTGCTTATTCCAGAAGAACGTTGCCTGAATTTATTTTCCAAATACGCCGTTCGCACAATCCTTAAAGGGATAAAAAATGACCTGGAAAAATTTGGAGTGCATTTTGATCGTTGGTTTTCTCAAGGTCTATTTATCAGCCCGGATAAGATTAATAAGACACTCCGCATTTTAAAGAAGAAAAATCATATCTATGAAAAGGATGGGGCAGTCTGGCTAAGGTCGTCTTCTTTTGGTGATGATAAAGACCGTGTTGTCATAAAGAAAGACGGTAGCTTTACTTATATCAGTTCGGACATCGTCTATCACCGCAATAAATACAGGCGCGGTTTTAAGCGTATTATCGATATCTGGGGGCCGGACCATCATGGATATGCGCCGCGTTTAAAGATGGCAGTTCAGGCCCTTGGTTATCCTGCTCGAAGCCTGTCCATTCTTTTTATTCAACTGGTCAGTTTATATGAAAATGGAAAGGCACTTTCTATGTCCACCAGAGAAGGGGAGTTTGTTACTCTTAATCAGTTAGTTGAAGAGGTAGGTGTTGCAGCCACTCGCTTTTTTTTCCTGATGAGAAGAAGAGATTCACACCTTGATTTTGATTTAAATTTGGCCAGAAAGCACTCCGAAGAAAATCCTGTTTATTATGTCCAGTATGCCCATGCCCGAATATGCAGTATTATCCAGTTTGCCCGGGCCAGGTCTCGTTGGCTGTTTGTTGTTCCGCAGCGCAAGAGGGATACGAAAGAGGGACTTTTATTTTTGCTTGATAAGCCTGAGGAGATTAGTATGATTAAAATTTTGAGAAGATATCCAGAGGTTGTTGCTAAAAGCGCAAAATTTCTTGAGCCACATCAGCTTACAATCTATCTTCGTAGCCTGGCTACCAGCTTTCATCATTTTTATACTAAACATCGGGTGGTTACCGACAATGCCCGTTTGACGGCAGCCCGGCTTTTGCTGGTCGATTGTGTAAAAATTGTTCTGAGAAATGGTTTGAATTTATTAGGTATAGTAGCTCCCGAGAAGATGTGAGATTTACCCCCACACCAATATATTGGTGTGGGGGTGTACTTTAGAGGATAGGCGAGACCAATAATGGACGAAAGGCGAAAGGAAAGACGTAGATATCCCCGGGTTAAGACTAACCTTGCACTGGAGATTGATGATCGGGGTTCAATTATAAAAAGCCGGGTAGAAAATATAAGTTCCTCCGGCGTATATTGCCAGACAGAAAAACCGATTTCAGCGATGAGCAAGGTAATGGTTAGTCTATTTCTTCCTTATCCTGATGGTCAGAAGGTCGATTTTGACCAGGTTAAATTCCAGGGGGTTGTAGCCCGCAGCCAGCCAATCATAAAAAGAGACAGTATCATTTACAGTGTAGCCATTTATTTTAGTGATATAACCAAAAAAGATAAAAATAAGATTGTCAATTTTATACTAAGAAATTTATAATTTGGCTTATTAATGAACAGTGGACTTACGGAACGAAGCGAGATAAGTCCATCTGCGAATTAAGTTGACAAATCATTATTATCAATGTTAAAACAATAGGCAAAGAAACGGAGATGTTAGAATGATTCAGGAAGCAAATAGATTAAAAAGATTACCCCCCTATCTTTTTACGATTATTGATGATTTGAAGCGCCAGGTGAAATCGCAGGGGGTGGATGTTATTGACCTGGGGATGGGGAGTCCTGACCAGGGTGCTCCGGATTGGGTAGTTGATGAATTGTGCAGGGCAGCCAGAATAAAGAGCAGCCATCGATATTCGCGTATCGGCGATGAAGTAGAGATAAAATTAAGAGAGGCCATTGCTGAATGGTATAGGAACAGGTTTAAGGTAAAGCTGGATCCGGCAAGTGAGGTTTTGCCATTGATAGGTTCTAAAGAAGGTATTGCCCATCTGGCTCTTTCGTTTCTTAATAATGATGACATTGCCCTAGTTCCTTCTCCTGCTTATCCTGTTCATTTTAATGGTGTTATTATGGCCGGAGGCATTCTCTACAATATTCCTTTGAGGAAGGAAAACGGATTCAGGCCGAATCTGAAAGCGTTGGGCAAAGAGATACTTAAGATGAGTAAGCTCATTTTCTTGAGTTATCCGCATAATCCGACTACTGCTGTTGTTGATCTGGATTTCTTTAAAGAGGTGGTCAAATGGGCTAAAGGTAAGAATATTATTGTGGGACATGACCTGGCATATTCCGATATAGTTTTTGACGGATATCGGGCACCAAGTATGTTGGAAGTGAAAGGGGCAAAGGAAGTAGGGGTCGAATTTCATACCCTTTCCAAAAGTTATAATATGGCTGGCTGGCGAATCGGGTTTTGCGTGGGCAACGCTGAAATACTCAAGGTGTTGGCGAAGACCAAAAGCTATATAGACTTTGGCATATTTCAGGCAATACAATGTGCAGCAATAAAGGCCCTGACCGGGCCTCAGGATTGCATCAGGCACACTGTTGAGACATATAAACGCAGAAGGGATGTAATGATTGATCAGCTGGCAAAAGTAGGTTGGGAGGTTGAAAAACCCAAGGCAACTTTTTATATTTGGGCCCATATTCCCCTGAAGTATAGCGCATTGACATCAATGGAATTTGCTACTTTTCTGCTTAAAGAAACCGGTGTAGCAGTAGCGCCGGGAACAGGTTTTGGCGAATATGGCGAGGGTTATGTCCGTTTTGCTTTGGTTGATTCCGAGGAGAGGATAAAAGAAGCAGTGAGTAGAATTGGCAAGTTATTGAAAATAGAAGGATAAGGACAGTTAATTGATTTCAGGTTGTTGGAGACGCACTGCAAGATTGGGTGCGTTTTTTATTGATTAGCTGAAATTTTTATGATAACATCATAATTAGTTAACAATAATTATCCAAGTGAGGATATGCGGAAACGAATTTTATTACTCTACAGTCCCAATAATTCCGGTCATCAAAAGGCAGCCTGGGCCATTCAGGAAGCCATTAAAGAGCTCAATTCTGATACCCAGACTTTGGCTGTTGACTTCTTTGGTTATAACAATCCGCTTTCTGAAAAGGTAATGATTAAGATATATTTAATCCTGCTTAAGACTATACCTCAAATTTGGGGTTATCTCTATGATAATCCCAAACTAATAAGCAGGACGCGTTGGCTGAGGGATTTCATTTACCGGATAAGCGCTGCTCGATTAAAGGTGCTTTTGGAGGATTTTCAGCCAGATGCGGTGGTTTGTACCCAGGCCTTTCCCTGCGGGGTAATGGCAGATTATAAAGAGGCTTCAGGGGCTAACATTTTTTTGATTGGCGTGTTGACCGATTATCTGGCTCATTCCTACTGGGTTGGCAGCACTGTGGATAGGTATGTGGTCCCCTCGGTACGAGCAAAGAATTACCTGAGTAGATTCGGAATAGCTGAGAAAAAAATTTTTGGTTATGGAATTCCTATTCATCCAAAGTTCAGAGTTAAATTTGAACGGAAAGAAATCCTCAAAAAACTGGATTTAAGGACAGACCTGCCGATTATATTAGTAATGGGGGGATGGCGTGGAACCGGGCCGATAGAACGGGTTGTTCAGGAGTTAATTAGAATCAAGTCGCATTTTCAAATTATAGCTGTG
>JAUWXU010000069.1 GCA_030616145.1 Candidatus Omnitrophota bacterium
GTTATTATCCATACACAGAGAAACGGCAGTTGCATCCATTACCTGCAGACCTTTTTGAAGGACCTGTAGATAAGTCAATTTGTCAAACTTGCGGGCTTTCTTATTCCTGGTGGGATCTGAAGAATAAATACCGTCTACCTTGGTCGCTTTTAAGATAACATCAGCGTTCAGTTCAATAGCCCGCAGAGCAGCTGCGGTATCAGTGGTAAAATAGGGATTGCCGGTACCGCCAACCATAATAACTACTCTGTTCTTTTCTAAATGACGAATGGCCCGTCTTCTAATATAGGGTTCAACCAGCTCTTTCATTTCAATGGCACCCTGAACCCTGGTAACCACACCGATTCTCTCCAGGACATCCTGAAGAGCCAGGCCATTTATTACTGTAGCCAGCATCCCCATATAATCAGCCGTAGAACGGTCTATGCCTTCTTGATCGGCCGTCTGAATTCCCCTGAAGATATTGCCACCGCCAATAACTATTACTACCTCAAGTCCCGAGTTATGAATTTCCTTTATCTGCCTTGCGATGGACTGTATCGTCTCTGCGTTAATCCCGTATTGCTCTTCACCCTGCAGGGCCTCTCCACTTAACTTAAGGACAACCCTTTTATAAACAAACCTCTTTTTTTTCACTCTTTCTTTCCCTTATCTTTTTCCTCTCCCAGCTGGAACCTCGTAAATCTCTTGATGACTATATGCTCACCCACCTTGGCGATTACTGAAATGAGATAATCATTGACGCTTATCTTGGGATCTTTAATAAAAGGCTGTTCTAACAAACAGACCCTTTTCAGATATTCTTCTATCTGCTGTTTGCCCATTTTTTGTTCGTCTATCTCTCCAGAAGGCACATCCTCTCCTTTGATAAACAGCGGAGCAGAGGCAGCTATTTGCATAGCTATATCTCTGGCAAATTCCTTAAATTTACTGTTTCTGGCTACGAAGTCTGTTTCACAATTAATTTCAACCAAAACCCCTATTTTATTGCCAAGATGAACATAAGATTCTATCAATCCCTGTTTGGTAAGCCGGCCCGTTTTTCTGGAGGCCATGGCCTTGCCCTTCTGAACAAGAAAATTTATCGCCTGTTCTAAATTCCCCCTTGCCTGTTTTAAGGCATGCTTGCAATCCATAATGCCGGCATCTGTCCTGGCGCGTAATTCTTTGATCTTGTCTTTACCTATTTGCATATTATCCTTTTCCCTCTTTTATCTTCCCTTTCTCTTCTTGCTTTTTCTCTGCCTTCTTCTCTTCTTGCTTTTTCTCTGCCTTCTTCTCTTCTTTTTTTGTCTTTTGCTTCTTCTCTGCCTTTTCCTTGCCTTCTAAACCCTCAAGAAGCATCTGGCGACCCCCGATGACACTATCAGCGACCTTTGAAGTCATTAATTCAATGGCTCTGATTGCGTCATCGTTTCCCGGCAATGGATAATCGATCTTGTCCGGGTCGCAATTTGTATCTACAATAGCCACAACGGGAATTGATAACTTATTGGCCTCTCGAATAGCTATTTCTTCTTTTTTTGGATCAATTATAAAGAGGGCTCCGGGCAACTTATTCATCGAGATTACCCCTTCTAAATACTTACGCAACTTAGCTATTTCCTTATTTATTGTAGCAATTTCTTTTTTAGACAGAAGTTCAGAAGTACCATCTGTCTTCATTTCTTCTAATTTCTGCAAGCGACTTACACTTTTCCTGACTGTCTGAAAATTAGTCAGCATTCCGCCAACCCATCTTTGACTAACATAAGGCATTCCGCATCGCTTGGCCTGAGCGTCAATTGCCCGTCGGGCCTGCCTTTTTGTGCCGACAAATAATACCATCTCACCTTGGGAAGCAAGATTGGTTAAAAATTGACAGGCCTGCTCAAGATTTTTGACTGTCTGCTCCAAGTCAATTATATAAATCCCGTTTTTTTCACCAAAGATATAGCGTTTCATTTTAGGATTCCAGCGCTTTGTCTGGTGACCAAAGTGAACCCCTGCCTCCAAAAGCTCTTTCATTAAAGATTCTGCCAAATCTCCCTCCTTGTTACTACTGAACAAGCTTGTAGTTATAATTTATTAAACTGATATTATATCATAATCGTTTGAGGCGTGTCAAACCAAACTCAAAAAGACAGGCACAGTTACAATGCTAAACAAGGTGGTAAAGAAAACTCCAGAAGCAGCAAGGTCATGGTCTCCGCCAAAACGTTGAGTAAAAAGAGGGGTGGTTGAAGCAGAAGGCATAGCCGCCTGCAGAACTATTATTGCCCGAATCAGATGGGGCATATTAAAAATACTGGTAACTATCAAAGCCAGAACCGGCATAACAACCAACCTGCAAATAACTAGAGAAAATATAGTCCGATAGGGAACTCTCTTCTTTAACCCTCCTCCAGCTAATATGGCTCCTACCACCAATAAGGCCAAAGGAATGGTAGCTTGCCCCAGAATATCGCTCGTTTCCAGAAAAAAGGCAGGTAGCTTAATAGAAAATACGCCAATAAGCAATCCTAAGGCCAGGCCCATTGTCCCTGTATTCAAAATATTCCTTAGAGGATGAACGTCTGTTTTAGCTGACCGGCTTAATGTCCACACTCCTAAGGTCCAGAGCAGTATGCTATAACCGACATTAAATATAACCACCATTAATACGCCTTCCTGGTTGAACAAAGCAAAGGCAATCGGAATAGCCAGAAATCCACAGTTTGTAAAGGCAGACAGGTAAGTAAAGGTATTTCGACGGGTTGGCTCTAAGCGGAGAAAAAAAGAAACGATTCGGCCGAACAGATAGGAGACTAGAACGAGGCAAATAGCAGAAACAGGTAATACCCACGCACGAGATAATGAATCTCGGGAGCACTGAGTGGCCAGCGTATAAAAATACAGAAAGGGGAGAGTAACGACTATCACTAACCGGGACAGCCCGTTAGATATCTGGTCTGTTAATAACTTTCTGTATCTGGCCAGGGCCCCGATTAACAATAAAAGAAAAACAATACTAATCTTTGATAATATTTGGGCGAACATTTATAAAATTTTTCAATACTCTTTTGCCTTCGTCAGTCAAAATTGACTCGGGATGGAACTGAAGCCCCCAAACAGAATATTCTCTGTGCCTCAAGGCCATAATCTCTTTTTGTTCTGTTTCGGCTATAATCTCCAGTATAGCAGGAAAATTATCCCTGTCTACCACAAGTGAATGATATCTGCCGGCTTCGAAAGGATTTTTAATATTTTTGAATATAGTTTTTCCATTATGAAATATCCTTGAAGTCATACCATGGACTAATCTTTCAGCCGGGATTATCTTTCCTCCAAAGACTTGAGCGATACATTGATGGCCCAAACATACACCAAGGATAGGAAGTTTGTCGCTAAAATATTTTATCACCTGATTAGACATTCCAGCCTGTTCTGGCCTGCCCGGCCCCGGAGAAATAACTATTCTTTGAGGCCCCAGCTTTTTAATACTAGCTATATCTACCTTATCATTTCGCCTAACTATTACATCCTCTCCCAGTTCTCCAAGATACTGCATAAGGTTATAGACAAAAGAATCGTAATTATCAATGATTAATATCATATCTTTCTTTCCAATTTTTTCCCTGTCCAATTTAACCAATTAACCATTCACGGGCCTTATACCTTCCTGCGCCAATTTGACCGCTTCGATCAGCGCCTGGGCCTTATTTACCGTCTCCTGATATTCTTTTGCCGGGTCTGAATAGGCCACAATCCCTGCCCCTGCCTGGACATAGGCCTTTTTACCTTTAATGACCAGCGTTCTAATTGTAATACAGCTATCTAAATTTCCGGAAAAGCTGAAATAGCCAACAACGCCGGCGTAGGGACCGCGCCTGGTCTTTTCCAATTCATCGATAATCTCCATTGCCCTTATTTTAGGCGCACCGCTTACAGTGCCGGCTGGAAACGTGACCCTCAAAAGTGAAAAAATATCTTCATTCTTTTTTAAGCTGCCAACTATATCGCTAACAATATGAATAACGTGCGAATATTTCTCAATTGTCATTAATTCCTGAACCTTGATGCTGTCATAGTCGCAAACCCTGCCGATGTCGTTTCTGCCCAAATCCACCAGCATAATGTGCTCGGCCTTCTCTTTGGGGTCATTTAGTAATTCTTT
>JAUWXU010000048.1 GCA_030616145.1 Candidatus Omnitrophota bacterium
TCTGGAGTCCTTCACAAACATCTATCGACGTAAGAAGCCGGCTGATGGTAAAGCTGAGAAATGATATACTGGAGGATGTAAATAAGCTGTATTTTAAAAGAAGAAAGATTCAGCTCGAACTTCTTCTGAACCCACCTCAGAATACAAACAAAAGATTAGAAAAGGAACTGCAGATTGAAGAATTAACCGGCGGTATTGACGGCTTAACCGGAGGATATTTCTCCTGGAGTTTAAAAAGAATGTAGCATATTGTGTTGCTGGAAGTTAGTTTGGTCTGAGTTATCCACAACCGTAGCCAGGGCTTAAGCCCTGGCTACACGCACAACACATAACGAAGTGGCTTTTCACCTCAAAACTACGGATTTCTTTTCTTTCCTTTTCTGCCTTCCCTACTCTCTAACTCGGTTAGAATGTGTTGAGGGTCAAATGCCTTAGATATAAGATCCTCGTATGTTATAAGCTCACGATTATAAAGTTCGAGCAAAGAAGAATCCATTGATTTCATCCCATATTTAATTCCTGTCTGGAGTTCCGAGGTAATCCGAAAGGCCTTATTTTCCCTGATCAAGTTCTGAATAGCAGGAGTAGCAATCATTATTTCAAAGGTTGCAATTCTGCCCGGTCTGACTGTCTTCACCAAAAGGAGCTGACTGATTATCGCTATAACGTTCAAAGATAACTGTATCCTGATTTGTTCCTGTTGATGAGTAGGGAAGGCATCTATAAGCCGGTCGATAGTCTGTCCCGCGCCAGTGGTGTGCAGGGTAGCAAACACCAAATGTCCTGTTTCGGCTGCGGTCAGGGCAGCCTGCATTGTAGCTAAATCCCTCATCTCACCGATTAAGATAACATCGGGATCCTGACGAAGCCCCCTGATTACTGCCTCTGAAAAAGAAGGAACATCTATACCTATTTCCCGCTGAGTTACGATTGACTTTTTGTGCTCGTGATAATATTCAATCGGGTCCTCAACAGTCAGAATGTGGTAATCTTTTTCCTTATTTATATGGTCTATCATTGTAGCCAGGGTTGTGGTCTTACCTGAACCGGTTGGACCGGTAACCAGGATAAGGCCCCGGCTTCTATACAAAAGTTCTTTGATGTGGGAAGGAAGTCCTATCTCTTCAAAAGTCATAATCTTATAGGGTATTAGTCGTAAGGCAATGCCGAGGTTATTTCTTTCTCTATAAACGGACACCCTGAACCGCCCCAGTTTTTCAAAACTAAACCCAAATTCTGTACCCCCTTTTTCTTCTATGCCCTTCTGATATTCCGGCGGGGTAATGGTCTTCATAAAAGCAACGATATCCTCTGGACGGAGCACGCCCTCTTCAATCTTTTCAAGGACATTATCTATCCGGAGCAAAGGAGGCCTACCTACTACCAGATGAATATCTGAGGCATTGCGTTTTACACACATTTCCATTATTTTATTAATGTCCATATTCTATTACTCCTTTCGGGCAGACCTTAGCGCACTCGCCACAGTTAGTGCACTTAGCATAATCTATCCGCGCCAAACTATTGACCACGGTTATTGCCCCTACTTTGCATACTGTTTCACATTTTTTGCAGGCTATACATCCATTTTTACAAATCTTGGCGGTAACTGCGCCTTTGTCTTCTGATTTACATCTTACTACAGTATCCTTGGAACGGGGAATCAGAATAATCAGCCCTTTAGGGCAGACATCAACACATTTTCCGCAGCCGGTGCAAATCCGGGTATCTATTATCGGGAGGCCATCTTCACCCATTCTTATTGCGCCGAATGGGCAGGCCTCAACGCAAGAGACCATGCCCAGACACCCATAAATACACTCCTTCTGTCCTCCTAAGATGAGATTAGCAGCCTTGCAATCATTTATCCCGCTATAGGTAAATCTATCTTTCACCTTGCTGCCGCCATTACATAAAAGGACTGCCTTTCTTCCCTCCTTTTGCTGGGACTCGGCCTTCAGCCCTAATATACTATTTATCTTCAGGGCTACTGAGTTTCCTCCAGCAATACATCCATCCGGCGGGACCTCACCTTTAACAACTGCCTCGGCAAATGCGCTGCATCCTGCCTGACCGCACACCCCGCAGTTGCTCCCGGGAAGAACTTTTAGAACCTCCTCTACCCGCTCATCCCTCTTTACAGCAAACTTTCTGGAAAAATAGGCCAGGATAAGACCAAAAATCAGCCCCAGGCCGCCAAGAAAAATTATCGATAAGATTATCGTCTTCACAATTTAACCAATCCTGAAAATCCCATAAATGCCATTGAAAGCAGCCCCGCAACAATCAGGGTTATTGCAATTCCTTTTAATGGTCCGGGGATATCAGCCAATTCCAGTCGCTCCCTTATCCCTGCCATAATTATTAAGGCGATGGTAAAACCAACGCCTGCGCCAATTCCAAAGACAAGACTCTTAATAAAATTGTAATTCTTGATAATATTGATAAGGGCCACCCCAAGGATGGCGCAGTTAGTGGTAATTAATGGAAGATATATCCCCAATGCCTGATGTAATCCCGGACTCAATTTTTGGAGAACCAGCTCCACCAGCTGTACCAGACTCGCAATAACCAAAATAAAAACCACGGTCTTTAAAAATAACAAATCATGCGGTAAAAGAATGGTATCATAAATGACGTCCGTTACCACCGAAGAAAGACCCATAACAAATATTACCGCCAACCCCATCCCGCAGGCCGTCTTTAGTTTCTTTGATACACCCAGAAAGGGGCAGATTCCCAGAAATCTGGCTAGAACAAAATTATTGACCAGCACAGAACCTACTAAAATCAAAAATAGTTCTTTCATTGTTTAGCGGTTGATTGTTTAGAGGTTAATTTGTTAATCCCGAACATCAACAATCCCAGCACAATAAAGGCCCCGGGAGGAAGCAGCATCATTAACACCGGTTGATATGCCGGACCGAATAGATTTATCCCAAAGATAGTACCGTTAGAAAGTATCTCCCGGATGCTGCCCAAAATAGTCAAAGAAATAGTAAAGCCCACCCCCATCCCCAGCCCGTCAATTAAAGAGACAAAGACGCCGTTACGCGAAGCAAAGGCCTCTGCCCTTGCCATAATAATACAGTTCACTACAATCAGCGGAATAAACAACCCCAATACCTTGTGAAGCTGATAAAAAAATGCAGCCATAACTAAATCAACAACCGTCACAAAGCTGGCAATAACCACAATAAATATAGGTATCCTTATCCTGGGAGGTATTACGTTGCGCAAACAGGAAATAGCTACATTGGAACAGATCAGGACAAAGGTAGTAGCCAACCCCATCCCCAGCCCGTTTATAGCCACGGTTGTTACCGCCAGCGTCGGGCACATCCCTAACACCAACCTGAAGATAGGATTTTCATTAACAATGCCTTTATTAAATTCCCGCCATAAACTCATTGCGTCAACTTGTCCTTATATTGCTGAAAGATATTCAATGCCTTATCCACTGCCTCAGTTACTCCCCGGGAAGAAATGGTGGCACCGGTTAGAGCATCAATATCGCCATTGTCTTTTTTAACAGCCAGGTGTCCTTCTACCAGCTTGGAATTGGCTAAAGACTTTCCTTTGAATTGATCTCTAAATGTATCGTCATCTATTCTTGCGCCCAGGCCCGGCGTTTCCAGCTGTTCAAGAATTTCTACCCCGGTTATTGTGCCGGTGGGGTCTATCCCTACCATAATCCGGATTCCGCCGCTATAACCCTCACCTTCGACCTCCAGGGCAATTCCTGTTAATTTACCTGCCTTTTTGCCGATGTAAAATGTCTCGCCGTCTATTTCTTTTTTGTCTGCCAAGGGATCATTGTCAAACGGCGGCAGGATATTTTTGATCGAAGAAACCTTTTCCATTTTCTTCTGCGTGTCTATCCGGCCCTCGGTTAACCTGTCCGCTAATGCCATACTTAAAGCGGCAATTACACAGGTCAAGGTCAGAATTATTACTAAATTTAAAGTCTTATTCATTTTTGCTCTCCAAGCCTTCGGGGTTTAGTATAACGGTCTATCAACGGGACCAGGGCGTTCATCAACAATATAGAATAACAGACACCTTCGGGATATCCACCCCATTGTCTTATCAGAACAGTAACTATCCCGCATCCTATGCCAAAGATTATCTGTCCTTTTGCAGTCATCGGAGAAGTAACCGGGTCAACAGCCATAAAAAATGCCCCAAGGACCAATCCGCCGGCCAAAACGCTGAATAAAGGATCCCGGCCGAAGACCCAGGAAAGAAGGGTCACTGTTCCTATATAGGTAAAAGGAATATGCCAGGTAATAATCTTTCTCCAGAATAAAAAGCCGGCCCCGATCAACAATGCCACAGCGCTAGTTTCGCCAAGACAGCCGGCAGTCTTGCCGATAAACAAATCCCATAATGAGGGTATGGTGTCGGAAAGATTTTCCTTTACTATAGCTAAGGGCGTGGCGCAACTTACCGCATCAAACGGCCTGACCCAACTGGTCATATAAATAGGAAAAGAGGCCAAAAGGAAGGCCCGGCCGGCCAGGGCGGGATTAAAGATATTATTGCCCAATCCCCCGAATAACTGTTTAACAATAACTATGGCAAAGAATGAGCCAACCGCAGCCATCCACCAGGGAAGACGCGGGGGTAAAACAAAAGCTAAAAGCAATCCGACCACTACTGCGCTGCCATCCCCAATCGCTATCCTGCGGCCGATCAATTTCTGCCACAATGCCTCAGAAATTACAGCTGCCAGGATACTAACCGCTATAAGCCGAAGGGCCACCAGACCAAAAAGATATACGCTGATTATAGCAGCCGGAGCAAGGGCCAAAACCACCGACCACATAACCCGGGGTATAGATTCTTTTAACCTGATATGGGGCGAGGAAGAAATAATCAATTTTCTCATTTTCATTCTCCAGAGTATCAAAGAGTCAATGTTTGTTTTTTCTAACGATCTCTGATTTGGCCAATCTGATTAACTGCACAAGCGGCCTTCGCGCACCACAGATATATTCGCAGGCACCGCACTCGATACAATCAAGTGCCCCCCATTCCTGGGCTAATTCAAACCTTCCCCGTTGGGCTGAGAGGGCAATCTGGGCGGGCACTAATCTAATTGGACAAACATCCAGACACCTTGCGCAACGAATACAGGGATTTAGTTCTGCAAGTATTGACTCTTTTTTATTTAAAAAAATAATTCCTGAACTTCCCTTAATTACCGGTATATCTAAACTATATTGCGCAAGCCCCATCATCGGACCGCCGATAATTATCTTGGTTGGTTCTTCCCTCAGACCTCCACATTCTTTGATAAGCTGACTGAATTTAGTCCCTATCCTCACCTTAAGATTTTGAGGGTCTTTGACAATACTGCCGGTAACCGTAACCACCCTTTCATACAACGGCTTGCCCAGAACCACCGCTTCATAAACCGCCAGGGCCGTGCCAACATTATTAACCACCACCCCGACATCCATCGGCAATCCCTCTAAAGGCACTTCTCTGCCTAACACCGTTTTAATCAACTG